>NZ_AEXS01000026.1:0-89580 GCF_000204455.1 Paenibacillus sp. HGF5
GGCAGCGTAATCCGCGATTGACGGCAGCCTTCCACGATCATGTCCAAATGGGTTTCCACGTAATCGATGCCCATCTTCTCCGGCGGCAGCGTGAACGCTGTTACGTCATGCCGCATATGCTTCATTCCCAGCCGGCTGACCGTATCCACGTGGCGCTTGATCCGTTCGACTTCCGCATTGAAGTCGTCCCTGTTCTCCTGGACGAAATTAGCGGGCATGGAATAATTGGATAATGCGATGCCGGCTTCGGCCGCCCGTTCACGCACGGCATCGGCAAGTCCGGGATTGTCCTCCAGCGTAAAACCATAGGGCACGATCTCCATGTGCTGTCCGCCGTTCTCCGCGATCCAATCCACCACATCCAGCACCGTCATCTCGCCTGCACGGATAGCCGGCAGCAAGCTGTAGGTGCTCACACCAACCCTCATTGAATGATACCTCCTTTATTTGCTTCTTCCATCGTAAGCTTCCTGGTAGATTTCCAGATAGCGGGCCACATTCATGGCCTCCAGCTGCTTCACGTAGCTGTCCCAGTCTTTATCCAGATCGGCATCGCCAATCACGAAGCGTGCCATCATTTCATCCACGTAATCGTTGATCGTTTTGGACAGATCCGCTACCTCGGACGCCTGCTCGTTTGTCAAAAACAACGGCGGAACGGTGCTGACATCGGTTGGTTTGTAAGGTTCGTATTTATTTTTCGTCTCGTTGTACAATACGACTTCCAGATCGTCGTCTCCTTTGGCAACGGCGCTCAGGCGGAAATCATTTGTCCGCAAACTCGGGCCGGTTTGAATCCAGGCAATATTTTGCACCGTACCGTATGATTTTAGCTCAGACCAGACCGCAGGCTCCCCGTTGATGCCGACCTCTCCGTCCTTTGCTTCCCTCCATTCCTGGTCCGGACGGCCATAGACGCTGCGCAGCGTATGTTCCCGTTCGTACAGGCCATCTGCCCAGCGCAGGGCAAGCTCAGGATGCTTGGCCTTTTTCGTGATGACGAACGCACCCGGGTTTAATCCGGTGGAATCGAGAGCCGCATAGCGAACGCCGTTCGGTCCTTTGAGCGGCGGCACCGTCTTATATTCCAACCATCTGCCGCTTTCGCCGAGGAGTTGGGTAAATATACCCTGGTGGCCGCCGGTTGAAGCACCCAGAATGACCGTATCGGGATTCTCTCCGATCTGGATCAGCTGATTGTCATCCTGCGTGAATGACTCCGGAGCGAGCAGTCCCTCGGCATACAGCTTGTTCATATACCGCAACCCTTCCCTCCACTCCGGTTTGTTGAAGGCGACGTCGAGCTTGTCGTCTTTTATGAATATATGCTTGTAACTTGAGCCGTAAACCGGATTATAAATGAAAGAATTCAACAGGAACGCATCGATGGAGGAGCTCCAGGATTTCGGTGAGATCGACAGCGGAATCTCATCCTGGATTCCGTTTCCGTTCGGGTCCTGTTCTTTGAAGGCCTTCAGCACCTCGTACAGCTCATCGGTGGTTTCCGGCATCTTCAGATTGAGTTTCTTCAGCCAAGGCTCATAAATCCACATTTTCTGGCTCATGGAGCAGTGGTAGCATTCATTCACTTCCGGAAGCGCATAGATATTGCCGTCCAGCGCGGTAATCGTGGATTGGATCTCCGGATTATCCTGGAACAATTTCTTGGTGTTCGGACCCTGCTTCTCGATCAAATCATTCAACGGAAGAAAGGCGCCCTGCGAGCCGTAAATCATCTGCTGCGCCGGCGATATGTTCAATCCCAGGATGACATCGGGATAGTCCTCGCTGGCAAGAACGAGATTCAGCTTTTCCTGCATGCTCTGCTCCGGAACGACCTCCCACTCGATGTGCACATTCGTTTTTTCTTCGTACCATTTAGTGAAATCGTTCGTTTCGAAATTCTCAACCAGCGGATTTCCCCGCACCATCACCTTCAAAGTGGTTTTCTCTTGAACCAGCGGATAGGTTCCCGGTTCGGATAATGCGATTGCCTCGGTACCCGTATTTTGTGCTTCATCCGCGCCGTTCGGGCCCTGTGACCCGGTACAGCCTGCAAGAAGGATACTGAATGTGGTGATAGCACCCATAATAACTCGCGTTCTTTTTCTCATAACGTCCCGCCCTCCTGAAATAATGGATGTATTATCCTTTTAACGAACCGATCATGACCCCTTTGACAAAAAACTTCTGCAGGAACGGATAAACGATCAGCAGCGGAACTGATGTCACCACGATCAGCGAATATTTCAGCAGCTCCCGCAGCCCTTGCCGAGCCGCCGCGGTTTTGGCGTCTCCCAGCATTTCGATATTGACCTCGTTCTGCACCAGAATGTCGCGGAGCACCAGCTGCAGCGGGTACAAATCCGCGCTTTTTAAATAGATCATGGCGTTGAAATATTGGTTCCAGTGCCCAACGGCATAGAATAAAGCGATAACGGCCAGGATGGGACCCGAAAGCGGCAGCACGATGCGCCACAGGAACCGGAAATCCGTACAGCCGTCCAGCTGCGAAGCCTCCAGCAATTCCGTAGGGATTGTCGTCTGGAAGTAGGTCCGCATGATGATGACGTTCCACACCGACAGCGCGCCGGGAATGAGCATCGACCATACCGTGTCAATCATGCCGAGATCCTTCACCAGCAGGTAGGTCGGTATCAGTCCCCCATTAAACAGCATCGTGAACACAAACAGCAGCATGAACAGGCCGCGCCCCCGAAAATCTTTGCGTGATAGCGGGTAAGCCGCCATGACGGACAGAATGAGATTAATCGAGGTGCCTGCCAGCGTATAGAACAGCGTGTTCATGAAGCCTTTGGCGACCATCGTGTTTTTGAACACCGCACGGTACCCCTCGAGCGTCGGTTCGACGGGCCACAGCCATACCTTTCCCGATAAAACCGCGCTGCTGGAACTGAACGAAGCACTGACGACATAAATCAACGGATATAACACAACGATTAAGAAAACGGATAAAATGACGTAGTTCACCACCGTAAAAACGCGGTCCGAGCCGGATTCCTTCATGGCAGGTGATTGCATACATGTTCCCCCTTCCTTACCAAAGACTTTCCTGCTTCAGCTTTTTGGCCGTCTGATTCACGATCAGCAGCAGCACGAAGCCGATGATCGCTTTAAACAAGCCAATCGCCGTGGCATAAGAGAAATTCATCGCTTGGGATACCAGCCCAACCTTGTACACATACGTGTCGATGACCTCGGATGATCGCAAATTCAGCGCATTCTGCATTAACAGGATTTTCTCGAAACCGGTCTCCAGCATTTGACCCGTATTCAAAATGAGCAGAATGATGGCGATGGGCATAATGCCCGGCAGGTCAATATGGCGCATTCGCTGCATCTTCGAAGCGCCGTCTATGACGGCTGCTTCATGGAGTGCCGGATCAATGCCTGAAAGCGTTGCCAAAAAGATGATGCAGGAAAATCCGACGTTCTGCCAAATATGGGACCACACGTAGATCGACTGAAACCACGAGGCCTCCGCCATGAAATGATACGGACCTGCGCCGATCCAACCGAGCATCGTATTGATGAGTCCCGTTCTCGGGTCCATAAACTGCAGCATCAAGCCCACCAATACGACCAGAGAGATGAAATAAGGCGCGTATGTAACCATCTGGACGGTGTTCTTGAAACGCCGGTTTCTTACATAATTCAAACCAAGCGCGAGCAGAACGGGAAACGGAAAACTGGCTATCAGCGTGTATAAGCTGATCGAGAACGTATTCTTAAGCAAACGCCAAAATTCATGCGATTGGAAGAAACGTTCGAACTGGGCAAATCCGACCCATGGGCTGCCGTTGATTCCTTTCGTGACATTGAACTCTTTAAACGCAATCTGCGCGCCGTACATCGGCACATACTTGAATATGATGATGTACAATAACGGGAGCAAAAAAAGCGCGTACAATTGCCAGCTGCGGACGATACTCTTCCAGCCACTCAGCAGTTACCACTCCAATCTTCAATGGGATTCGTCCCGATCCGGTCCGTGATTGGAGTATATACAGCCGGCTTGATCGCGTAAATCTTCATGTTTCCGGTCGACTATTCAGAATTTTAGAATGGGCTGTTATTCATCAATCCGGTAGTACGCATTTCTTTAGATTAAGCATAATCTCCGGCCCGGTGAAGGCGTCTGTACTCGGTGGCGCTTATCCCGTTTACGCGTTTAAACGCCCGGCTGAAGGTGTTGAGTGACAAATAGCCGCAAGCTGCAGCGATGTCGCTGACCGGCTTGTCGCTTGTCGCCAACTCCCGTTTTGCCTCATCCATTCGGAGCTTCTCAAGATACTCCGAGAAATTCAAACCCGTCTGCTCCTTGAAGAAGTACGATACATAAGCTTCGGAAGTGTGGGTTTCCCGGGCGAGCGCGGATAAACTCAGATCGCTCTCCCCATAGTGCTTCTCGATATAGCTCAGCAGCCGGTTCGTTAAATGAGCATTATGGCTCTTCTTCCTCTCCTCGTTCTTCTGACAGAGGCGAACGAAAGCGGCATAGAGAATATTCATGGCTTCAGCAGGGGATACCTCGGGATTTAACGCTCGGATGACGGCATCCGTTTCCTCCGTTCTGTGGCTTCCATCATTCCCTGTCTGTTCGTTGCACTTCATCAGGGTACCGCTAAGCTCCTGGACAAGGAGCTTCTCGACGGCCATAGGCATTAGCCGATCCGACTTGTTCTTCTCTTTGATCTGCCGAAAAAGCTGCCTTGTCTCATCCAGATTGCCGGCCTTCACAAGCTGGATTAACCGCATCTCTTCGTCTGCCGGGTAATAATAGGAAAAGGCCGGCATTTCCATCTCGGCATGAAAAAAGATAGGAGACTTCTCGCTCCATCCCGCATGATGCAGAACAAACTTGGCCTCTCCGTAGGAACGATACAGCTCGGCAATATTGGACCGGAACTCGCCTACGGCCATGTACAGGCCCGTGCCGGAAATTCCAATCAAATGTTCATAAATCGACTGTAGATGTGCACGCATTTTTATCGTGAATTCCGCTTTGTCCGCTGCCGTTCCCGACAGGACCAGAACCAATTGATTTTCTCCAAAGTCATGCAGCAGCGCCCCTTCTCCGCATAATGATTGAATCCGGTCGCGGATGTTGATTTTGACAATATCGAGCTCCATCAGCATCTCTTCCATGAATGGCTCATGGTAACCTCGAATATGAAGCAGCGCCACCGCATGGTGAGATCCCCGAAGCTGGACCTGCGCGTGTTCCATGGCAGCCTCCAGCTCCTGCATCGACGTGAAGCCCCCTTTCAAAAGACGGTCAACCAGAACGTTTCGCAGCATCGGAATCTGCTCTTCCAACCGTTCCTTCAGCGAATCATGGCTTTCAACCAGCTCGGAAACGGAATGGCCGATATAATCAACGGCGTTACGCGAAGCAGCGTGAGCTGCTTCCGATCGGGTTGAAGGCAGCAGCTGAAGGATTTTGAGGAACGGCCTGCTGCTTCGATATGCCAAATAACCCGCTACGCCTAACCCCAGCAGCAGAGCTGTAACGAAGATGGTTAACGTCAGCTGCTTGATATAATATACCTTTTGGAGCACCACGGATTTAGGCTGGGCGGATACATAGCTCCATCCGTTGTACTCGGATGTGGATTGCGTAACAAGCATCTCCTGTTCATCCCATCGGATATGGGTATCGCCACTTTTTATGGGAAGCGCTTTCATGAAATCCTGTTCTTTCAAACCGATGGAGCTGATCAGGTTTCCATTAGGATCGGCTATATAGGCAAAGCCCTCTTGTTCCGGATCGACTTTGCGGAGCATGTCCTGGATCTGCCTATTGTTAATCAGGACCGTAACGACCCCGCTGCTGCTTTTGTTCCCGAAGGATTGCATATAACTCACGACGGAGTATGGTTTGCCTTCATAAACAACCGAATGTCCCGGCGTATACGTTTTATAATGATACTGCCCGAACAATGCTTGCCTCCATTCGCTTGACGATTGGCCTTCATAACGCAGCAGCAAACGATAATACTGGTCTGACGTATACACCTTGCGGGGAGAGATGACCATGCTGCTGTTCTTGTACGCGATGTAATAATCCACGATGAAATGATTAAACAGTTTGTAATTAAACAAGCTCTTTTCCAAATCCCACAGACGGTATGGGCCTGTGCCGGCAAATGGTTCTTTCTCGAATTGAAAGGATTGGATCTTGGATTCGCTCGACATCTGCCGTGCGATGTTCTCGATTTCGGCAAATCGCTGATCCAGCGCTTCCTTAATTTGCTGCAGTGCCGCAGAAGTGCTCTTTACCGTCTCGTTTTCAATCAGCTCCGATGTTTTCCCATAAGCAAACCATCCAACCAATAGGGAGCCTACCAGAATGACGGCATACGGTATAAAAAATCGAAACAACAGCCCTGCCTTCTCTCCCGAAACGGATTTCACCGGCATTTTCCCCCTTTCTTCCCTTCAGATATGATCCAATATATCAAAGATTGATGCGCGTAGTCAGTAGACCAAAAGGCACTGATTTCCCCCCTTATTAAGCGTCCGTAAACGCAAAAAGACCCGCGCGTGCAGATCCGATTTCTCCATTCGGGTTTACCCCGTACTTCCTAGCTTCGGCATATCCTATACCCGGCATATACGCAAGGGAAAGGGCATCCCGCTGCTGCATAAGCACAGCGGGATGCCCCTCTTCAGACTATTCTCCATGAACCCAAATTTCGACGATGCTGTTCCAGGTGTTGATCTCATTCCCTTGACCGACATAACGAATGTATTTCGCCTGAACCGGCGCAAAGGCAAAGGTTTCGTATGTTGCCTGTTTCTTGCTGGAAACGCTGCTGAGCACCTTCTGGTAGTTGACTCCGTCGGTTGATACTTCGAGATCAAAAGCATTCGATCGCGTATGCCCATTGTAGAACAGAATGCTGACCTGATCCACCAGCGTTGGCTGCTCCAGCTCCAACTGCAGATATTGCCCTTTGCCATCCGCGGACCACCTGGAATCCGGGTCGCGGTCCAGCGTGTGAATCGGCAGGTTGCCGTCGTCAGCGCTAGCGGTTACCTTTGCTACAGCGGCCAATGGTCCATCCGGTTCCACCATCGGTTCTTTGACTTCGAATCGTTCACGTGCTTCAACGGTCACGCCTTGAAAAACGCATCTCGCAATGATGTCGACCATGCCTGCTTTCGTTGCGTGGAATGTATTCCCTTCCATATGTCCGATCGTTTCATCACTTGATGCGTACGTTACGGGAATGTTCAAATCCGAGATTTGGACCACTTCCCCGTTATCAAGCGTGAGATAGGATGCCAGTTCACCGCTCCGCCCGGCACTAATTGCATTTCCGGCGACTCTCCACCCCGGAACGGCTTTGTTCGGTGTAATCGAGATATTCTCCGGCAAGACCGGCGTCGCCGCTACATTAAAATTCACCTTTACTTTCCGGGTATGCCCGCGATACGTTATGATAATCTCGCCTGTGCCGTCAGCTCCGCTCGGCTGCCTAATGCTGATTTTAGCATCCTTGGAAAAAGGCGTTGCTGCAATGACGGGAGGCTCCGTTGTTCCATATGGCAGCGTATGCGCATACTCCGTTCTTAAGAACTGCATGCCTGGTATGGCCTCTCCATCAATCAGCAGGGACTGCAAGCCCAGGTTGATCTGATCCATTCGATTCTTCGATTGGTCTTGATATAAGCTCTGTGGCGACAGACGTGTTCCTTCGCCGATTCCCTCAGCCATATCAAACGGCTGCGTGTTAGCATCCGGAATGGAACCGACAATATGGACGTTCACGCCTGTGACGCTGCCTTTGGTTCCGATCACGTATCCGTTACCGAATTGCTCTGATTCTACGATGACGCCGGGTTTGCTCCGGTGCGCCGCCTGGCCGGACGTATTCCAGAATACGCTCTCTGTGGTAACGACACCATGTCGGTTGGTCTCCGATGAGCCGTAGTCTCGTGTAATCGCCGATATCGCATCACCGTTAACGACCAGATTATCAATGAGATTCGCCATGCTGAGATACATGTGGAAATCGGTCAGCAGCGAAGGATTCTCAGAGTATGCACCCTGCAGGACATTCCCGTTCGCGGAGAAGTTGGCATACGTGAAGCTGTGTCTGGCTCCAACCGCTTTGCTGTTTTTGATGAGATTATCATTGCCGATGAACTGATATAAGTAACCGTTCCCGTTTGCCCCCCGGTACTGCGGGTACTGCATCGTCACATTATCGACGGTGACATTTTTGGTTCGGTCCAGTATGATCCCTTTGGACAGAATATGATAGTCTGTATTGCCGGAGGGCTTATAGGTGCTGATATTCCGAATCCAGCTGTTGGCCGCAGCCACGACATTAATTGCTTTGGCATTGTCGCTTTCATATCCGGCCGTTCCGATGACCTTGAAATCATCCTCGCCAAGCCCCGGCTTGGGATTCTGAACGTTGGCTATCGAGAAATCCTCCAAGCCGATTTCGGCGATCGGATCTTCCGTCCGGCTAATGGTAATATGGTCTCGGAGTTTCAACGGATACCGGGTAGGAATATCCAGGGTTAGGGTTTTATTCGCGGAATCCACGGCAACGATTTGCCTGTAGAATAACGGCTCTACCTTGCCGAGACGGGAAGACCATTTGTTCTGCATGCCGAGTTCAGACAAGAAACCCGGGGTCGTTTCGAACGTGATCACCACGTAATCGTTCACCGCGAACCCGCTGGTATCCTCAACGGGCAAGAGCGCGGTGGGATCGGTAAGGGATTTTCGAAGCTTCGTGGCAGCCCCTGTTTTCTTCCAATCTCCGCTGCTGACACGGATGATATCCTTGTTCTTCATGTTTTCCTGCGCATTATAGATATGGGTCTTGTTCATGCCGTCGCCTTTCAAGACAACATGGCTTGCCGATATGTTCAATGCATAATCCTTACCGGGCTGCGGCGCCACCCGATAAGTGCCTTTTGGAAGATACACGACACCTCCACCAAGCAATGAAGCGTCATCGATCGCTTTTTGAATAGCCGCCGTCGAATCGCTGCCGCCGGACGAATCCGCATGATACGGCGCTTTTGTCACATCGATCCGCTTGTTCTTTTTCGTTCTTGGAATCTCTTCTTCCCCGCGCTGATAACCGGCATAGGAAAAGTCATGCAAAAATCTTCCCTGCTCATCTCGATATCCCGGATACCAGTTCTTAGGATAGAGTCGGCTTCTGCCATCCTTGTCCAATGACATCCCCTCACTTGCGCTCCCTTGCGATGGTTGTTGATCCTTCATCAATGCCTGAACCTCATTCGTTGCCGGTACGGACATTCCAACAGCTAACGTCAGCGCCAACACTAGGAAGGGCCATTTTCTTCTCATTGCCTCATTCTCCTCCTTGATTACGATTTATTCGGATGTGAACGGTTACAACAACCTGTGTTTTGCACCTCCCATCGCTGCTCAGCAGATTCACGGCAAAGCCATGTCGGTATTTCACCATTGATTGTAGGGCATGGACGAATCGGGTCCTATGATCAAAAACTACATTCCGATGCCCATTTCCTCCACTGACGGGCTTTACCTGGCAGAAACGGCCTGATTATAGCGATCTAAAGCCTGCTGCTGGATCTGTATGGCGCGATCGATTTGGAGCGACTTCATCTGTTCCACGAACATATCAAAGGATTCGACCGGTTCCGTGCCAAAAATAATCTTCAGCGACATCTCATCCACAACCTTGTTCACTTCCTGCATGATGACCGACATTTCCGTGTTTTCCTTCTCGGTTTTGGGCAGTGTTGGCAAGCTATGCAGCGCCGCATCTGTGCTGGACCATAATCGAACCGCCTCCTTCTGCTCCGGCAAATTATAGTACTGTTCCATGTAACGCGTATCTTGCACAAACGGGCCGAAGTAGCTGGCTCTGGTATACATCGCGAGAGCTTGGGCAGGCGCCAGCTTATCGGGATTCTTCAAGATGGTGTCGGTATACGCGGGATAGCCGTCCTTCATCACATAACTGACTCCCTCGATGCCGAAATTAAACAGCAAATGACCCTCCGGCCCATAACCGTAATCCAGCATGCGAGCCGCCTCCTCGACGTGCTGGCTGTTGCTGGAGATTGCGACTCCCCCGATGGAGCCTATAGCTGGGGCGAGCTGGCCGAATTTCGGTCGGTCACCTTTATTCAGGACAGGATAAGGCGCCGCAACGAGCTCCGCCGATGGGTCGTTTCCTTGCAGAATAGGCAGCCAGGTGCCGATGCCTGCGCCTGCATTCCATATGCTTGCACCGCTGCGGCCGATGATCATGCTCATATCCTGCGTTTCGGAATCGACCGCAGCCAGATTTTTATCGATGAGGCCTTCCGCATACCAATCGCGGAACAACGTCAGAAATTCCTTATATTCCGGTTCTTGGGCTCCGAATTTAATCTTGCCGTCCTCGTGGTAAAACCCTTTCTTGATACCGTAAGCTCCGATAAAGCCGCCGCCTTCGATGCCGAACAGCGGATTCGGTACGCCCAGGAAAGTCAGCGGTGCTTCAGCACCCTTCCGTTCCTTGAAAGCGGTCAAGACCGTATGCCATTCGTCGATCGTCGTTGGCACTTTAAGTCCAAGCTCGTCCAGCCAATCCTTACGGATGATCGGGCCTTGGTAGGTACGCAGCTCGTCGTCTCCTTGAATGAACGGAAAAGCGTAATAACTCCCGTTAGCCGTCCGGATCTGCATGTCGATATCCGGATGCTCGTTCAGGTACTGCTTCAGATGGGGTGCGTATTGATCGATAATGTCGTTCAGCCGCAAAATATAGCCGTCATTGATCGCTTTCTCCGGCCCGCCCGGGTAGTTGATCCATTCGTATTCAATCATGTCCGGCAGCTCTCCGGAAGTAAGCAGGACGTTGATCGCTTCTTTCGCTTGGTTGGTTGGCGGCTGGATGAAATGAAGCTTGATTCCGGTTCGGTGCTGCCACTCCTGAAAGAAAGGCACTTCGTTGAAGCTGGACTTGATGCTTGCGGCATTACCGTTCAGCTCTGCCCAGTACGTTAATGTCAACTGTTCATTCATAGCAGGAATGTGGGGCGCTTGCTGTTTAGAAGGAGCCGATCGGTTACTGGTCTTATCGACCGAATCCGTTCCTGACTGTTCGCATGCCGTCAACAGGCTGGTGAGCGCAATGAATACAACCATCAATGCTATCCGTGAGCATTCTCTCTGCAGCTTCATACGCATGCCTTCTCCCTTCATTAATGGATCTCTTTGTATTTGCCGGGCGTAATGCCCTCGTATTTCTTGAATACCCGGATAAAAGTCGCCGCATCGTTATAACCGACCAAGCGGGATATTTCGTTGATCGATTCCTGCTTGTGCCGGATCATTTCTTTGGCTTGTTGGATCCGATATTTATGAATGCAGTCGAGCAGGCCTTCGCCTGTTTGATTCTTAAAGAGCTTGGACAAATAACTGCCCTTCAGTTCGAAATGCTCGCCGATCGCGTTGACGTTCAAATTCGCATCATCATAATTGCACGCAATGTATGACGTAACCTGCTCGACGAGATGGCGGATGGCGTCCTCCCGCTCTTGGGATACGTTGTTTACGCGCTTCTTTGCGGCGTAAGCGCAAACTTCCTCAAGCAGAGCCTGCAAGGCTGTCTGCATTTCCTGAATGGTGTCACAAGCTAGGATGTCGTCAATCCGCTGCGAATAGTTGGCCAATGTACTGTTCTCGCTGTCGCCCAGCTCATTCATGGTCTTGATCATCGTGCCGACGAGATTAAATATAAGACATCTCGCCAACGTCAGCGACATCACCGGCTTATCGAAATTTCGCTGCGTGATCTCTTGCATGTAGGCGCTAGCCTGGCCGATGTCTCCGGCCTTAATGAAGTTAATCAACTGCTGCTCCACCTGAAGGGGATAATCGTACCCGAACGAATCTTCTTCTAATGCATCGCTTCGAATGTCTTTATAGGTAATGATACCTTTCTTGCCGAGCACCATTTTATATTCCATCGCATCGACGGCTTCTTGATAGGCCTCCGCAATGCCGATCCATGACGAATGTAGTCCGCTGATGGAGACCGTCAATTCCATGTCATACCGGTCCAAGAAACGCTGGGCTTCCGCCGCAATGGTATGCAAATCGTGATGCCTGTCGGGAGAATCCGCTTTCAAATCCACCAGGCAGACCATCATATCGTCTACTTCGGCTACGTACCCGGCATGGCCCTGCTGAAGGGATAACTCCTCCACAACGTTGGAGATGATGAGGTAGATCAATTTATTTCTTTCATTGATATCAATGCCCGGCAGCTTTGCATACAGATTCTCCTCATTCTCGATCACGAACAGAATGACGGCGAATTCGCTGGAATGGAGCGGCATTTGAAAGGATCGGAAGGCTTCTTCGTAAGGAACCAGCGTGTCCTGCTTTCCTTTTAACAGCCGGTTGATCATATTGGACCGGAGCACATGCTGATGTTTTTGCAGCTGCTGGGCAATTTCGTTATTCTCCGATCTCGTGTTCATGATGACCTTCTGAATAAACCGAAGCTCGTTGCGTTCAGCGGGCACGTTCTGCGTGCCCTTGTCCTTCAACAATTCCACGAGCTGCTGGATCGGCGAATAATTCCGACGCATGAAGAACCAGGTCAGCACGCCGGCGCCGATCAGGCTTACCAATATGCTGATATAGGTGAAATTTCGGACATAGACGGCTTTTTCCCAGTACAATCCGCTGGGGATGATTAAGGCATACTTCAAATCCGACACCGAGGAGTCCATGTAAAACAGCTCTGATTCGCCGGCCCTCGATTGATCCAGCAGAACCCGGCTTCCGTCCATAAAGGGCATCATCTCCTCCGATCCCGGTCGATTGCTCATCAGTATCTCGTTGTGCTGATTCAGGATCATCAGCGTCCCGCCGCTAAAACCCGATATGCTCTCAATCGCTTCCTGAAACCGGCCGGTATCCGCCATTACCACGACCGTTCCGGTCTCCTGTCCATTCAGATCGTGCGGCAGCTGAGTAACGTAAGCGATGGAAGATTCGGCCGGAGCCGCATTCAGATGCGGCAGGAGCATAAATTGATTCGTTCCCGCGCCGAGGATCCGTTCCCTCCATGCGTCATAAGCTAGCGCTCCCGTATTATGTATCGTATGGAATGCCGTTTTCATATCCCGGATATTGCCTGAACGTAGAACGGAGTTGTCTTTTTTCCACACCACATAGAATTCGTCGATGGATGCGTAAGACGTTTTATATAAGCGAAACTCCTTGACCAATTGGTAAGCGGTATAGGGGGCTTCCTTAGCCGGTTGATTGGAATACATCAGCGTTTGAAGTGTCGGGCTCCACGTCATCTCCATGTTGAGCCGCTTCATGAGATCGATCTGCGTATCGATGGTGTATCGCATCTGCTTCAGCAAGGAATCGTTTGCCCGATGAATTTCGCTCTTCAGCGTATCGTTTGCCTGCGCGTAAATGACCAGGCTGATCAGAATCGGGACAAACAGAACGGCACTGTACGATACGAGCCAGGTCACGATAATGCTTTCCCGTTTCTGCCATAAATATTGAATGCTCAGCAACAGCTCATCACCCATATCCTCGTATATTGTCTGTGTGTAGATCAGGTGTTTATTATACGGCAAGAGCTTGCTTTGGCATATAGATAAAAAGTTCAATTCGATTGACAAAAAGACGATCCGTCAATCGGATGTGCCACAGCCACAGCACAAATAGCCCGGATAGACGGCGAACGCCTAACGGGCTTCCTATGCTCACCGGCAGGGATTCATTCCGGTGCCATGCGTGATTAGAATATTCGATGCTGCCAGCCGTTTAATTTCGCAACAGCTTCCACGTAAAAATAGTCGCCGTAAATGAGGGACACGTTCACGTTCTGCCCTGCCGGTTTATGGCTGGTGCCTTCGCGCAGAATGCCTTCATGCTTAGGGTCGTTCCAAGTTCCGTAACATTCGTGCAGCATTGATAAGATGCGTCTTGCTGCAGCCCCGTACAGCCCTCCTTCCAGTTCATGCAGTGCGTGCGCAAGTTCCAGCAGTCCCGATGCGGCGATTGCGCCGGCCGAACTGTCCCGTGGAATGTCCTCTTCTCCTTCTTGCCCCGCCCGAAAATCCCAAGGAGGCACGACATGGTCGGACAGGCTGGAAATGAAGAAGTCAGCGACGCGCTGCGCGGCTCCCAGATAGGCCGGGTCTCCCGTATATCTATACGTATTCGTTAGACCGTAAAGTGCCCATGCCGCACCCCGACTCCAAGCGGAATCCGGCGCTGCCCCCTGTCCTCCGATGGCTTCTGCTCGTTCACCGGTCACCGGGTCAAACCGGATGATATGATGGACGGAACCGTCTTCCCTTATGAATTGTTTCATCACCATATCCGCATGGGCTCTTGCGATATGAGCGAACCGGGGATCGCCGCTTTCCTCCGATGCCCAGAAGAGCAAGGACAGGTTCATCATGGTATCGATGATCGACCAGCCGTGCTTATCGCCGTTCCACGCCCGAATGAAACTGCCTTGGGCATTGAACCGGCCCGCCAGAAAATTGGCTGCGAACAAAGCGCGCCGGGCGGCATCCGCATCTCCCGTCAGCTTGTATTTGATCGCTGCGGTCGGCAGGAATTGAAAGCCTACATCATGGTCGAAATAGTGATTCTCAAGGAAGCGCTCTGACAGTCGTGCATCCCAATCCCAAGCTGCATTCTTGTATCTCTCATCGCCGGTCATATCGTATACGATCCATAGAATTCCCGGCCAAAAGCCGGAAGTCCACCAATCGAGCCTCATGTTGTCGTAGATGCCGTTCGCACCGGCTGCGTGCGGAGATTTGTCTCCGATCGCCTCCAGCATTCGATCCGTTTTGCTCTTGATCTGGTTCCAAACTTCCTGCCTATTCTCCATTACCTTATTCATTTATGCTAGACCTCCTCACCCTTCATGCGATTTAAACGATTCAGGGGATTAACCTTTCAATGATCCGACCATGACGCCTTTGACGAAATATCGCTGCAAGAACGGGTAAATGCACAGAATCGGTATTGTAGCTACCATAATGGTTGCATACTTAATGGTTTCCCCGATCTGGAACCGATCCCCCGCCGATGCGCCGGCCGACATGCTCTCCGTGGAATTGGCGATCAGGATTTCGCGCAGCACCAATTGAAGCGGAAACAACTCGCGGCTCTTGATAAACACCGATGCGTAGAACCAGCCGTTCCACTTATCCACCGCATAATACAGAATCATTACAGCAATGACAGGCATGGATAACGGAATAATGATCCGGAACAGAATCGTGAAGTGATTGGCTCCATCAATCTTGGCCGATTCCTCCAAGCTGTCCGGGATGCCCATGAAGGACGTTCGCATGATGATCAGATTGAACGTGCTGATGGCGAACGGCAGAATCGTTGACCACAAGGAATCCAGCAGGCCGACTCCTTTTACGATTAAATACAACGGAATCAGCCCGCCGCCGAAAAACATCGTGAATACGATAAAGAACATGAACACTTTGTTCCACATCACGTTTTTGCGGGACAGCACATAAGCTCCAAGAGCCGTCATGAAGAGGTTGACGATGACGCCGAACACCACGATGAACAACGTGTTCCGAAAGCCGATGCCGATGCCAGGATTCGCAAGGACGCTCTTGTAGGCATCCAGGCTGAAGCCGATCGGTTTCCATAATAACCCTTTGTTGGCCAACAGCTGTGACGAGTCGCTGAATGACGCAAACAATACATAGAGCAGCGGATACAACGTGGCAATGACAAGCAAAATCAGAAATGTATAATTAACGACATTAAATATCCGATCGAACCAACCGCTTTCCTTCTTCAAAATTACCACCTCACCATAAGCTGTTTTGACTCACCCTGCGGCTGATGTAATTCGCCGAAATGAGGAGCACCAGATTGATAACCGAGTTGAACAAACCGACCGCGGAGCTGTAGCTCCATCCGAATTCCAGCAATCCCTTGCGGTACACGAAGGAAGAGATGACATCAGCCGTTTCATACGTGACCGGATTATAGAGGAGAATGATTTTCTCGAATCCGACGTTCAGCATATTGCCCATCCGAAGTATGAACATGATGGTAATGACGGGCAAGAGACCCGGAAGCGTGATGTAAAACATCTGCTTGATGCGGCTCGCTCCATCCATGCGAGCGGCCTCATACTGCTCCAAGTCGATGCTCATCAACGCGGCGATGTAGATAATGGATTCCCAGCCGATACGCTGCCATATCTCGGATAGGACGTAGATGGGCCTGAACAGCTCCGGCTTTTGCAGCATGGCTTGACCGTCGTATCCCAGCATCATGAACAGCCGGTTGATTAATCCGTCGGCGTTGGTGAAGTCCGTAATAATGCCGCAGATCACGACCAGTGATATGAAATAAGGCATGTAGGTTATCGTCTGGACGACCCGTTTGAACTTCTTCTTGCGCACTTCATTGATCAACAGCGCCAGAATGATCGGTGCCGGGAATTCGAAGACCAGCGTATACAGGCTGATGAGAATGGTGTTCTTTAAGACGCGCAGAAAATAATAGCTGTTGAAGAATTCCTCGAAGTGCTTGAGTCCGACCCAATCGCTTTCCAGAATCCCCTTCATCGGAGAATAGTCTTTGAAGGCAATGATCGCGCCGTACATCGGACCGTAATGGAAAATAAGGTAATAGCCGATGACGGGAATCATCATGATGTACAAATACTTGTTCATCACGAAGTCCCGGATGAACCGGCTCTTGAAGGACTGACGATCGTTCATGATGTAGGGTTTCACCTCGTTTCAAATGGGGAGGGCAGGAGCGCCCTCCCCTTGTATTGTTTACCGGTTGTTGTAACGCTCCAGCGCTGCGGCCTGAATCTCGATGGCACGATCGAGATTCAGCGACTTCATTTTGGCCACATAACCTTCGAATTCATCCACCGATTCGTTCCCCAGAATGATCTTGATGGTCATCTCATCCACAAGCGTGTTGATGTCGTTCATAATCGTTGCGTATTCAGAACTCTCTTCCGGCGTTGGTGTAATCGGAGGCAGGCTGTATTTGGCTGCATCCGTATTCTTCCACACTTCAATCGCGTCCCGCTGGGTTTGCAAGGCAAAGAACTGCTCCGCGTAACGCTTGTCCTGGACAAACGGTCCGTTATAGCTGCTGCGGGCATACAGCGATATCGCCTGGGCCGGAGCCAGTTTATCCGGGTTCTTCATTAACAGATCCGTGAATTTCGGATCGTCGCCTTCCAGATTGTAGCTGACGCCCTCCTCACCGAAGTTGAAGAACATATGCCCTTCCTCACTGTAGCCGTAATCCAGCATGCGAACGGCAAGCTCCGGATCCTCCGCCGCAGTCGTGATGGCGACCGTCCCCTCCGAGGCATAGCCTTGGTTGCGTTGGCCGAATTTCGGCACGTCGCCCTTATTCAGCACCGGGTACGGGGCTGCTACTAGGACCGCATCCGGATCGTTTGCCTCCACCAGCGGCTGCCACTTCCCGATGCCTCCCCCGGCGTTCCCGACGGTAGCCCCGGTAGCGCCGGACGCCATGTTTCCATCAACGGCTTTGGTATCGGCTGTTGCGATGTTTTTGTCAATGAGTCCTTCCTTGTACCAAGCCTGGAACAACTTCAAATACTCTTTGAAACCGGCCTCGGCCGGGCCGAATTTGATCTGCCCGTCTTCCTGGTAAAATCCGCGATTCACGCCGAATGCCCCGATAAAGGCACCATTCCCGGAATCATTGAAAAATCTTGGCTTGCTCACCACCGAGAACGGAGCGGCTGCCCCTTTCTTCTCTTTGAACGCCCGTAAGGTTGTCGTCCACTCATCTATCGTTTCCGGAACCGGAAGACCCAGCTCGTCAAGCCAATCCTTGCGGATGATCGGTCCTTGGAAGACGCGAAGGTACTCATCACCGCGGATGAACGGGAATACATAATAACTGCCGCTATCGGTTTTGACCATTTTGTCGATATCCGGATTCTCCTCCAGGTACTTTTTCAGGTTTGGCGCATATTGGTCGATCAAATCGTTCAGCTTGAGGATGTAACCGTCATTAATTGCTTTTTCCGGCCCCCCCGGAAAGTCTCCAATGAAGTTGTACTCAATCATGTCCGGCAAATCCCCGGAAGCGAGCATGACGTTCAGGGATTCTCGGACCTGACCCGTAGGCGGAGCTGTGAATTCCAGCGGAACCCCGGTTTTCTCCTGCCATTTTTGAAAAAACGGAATTTCGCTGTGCGAATTTTTGACCCCGATCAGATTGCCGTTAATCTCGCCCCAATACGTAAGCTTCTTATCCGTTTGGATCGGATAAGTTGCTGCCTCCGCTTCGGTTGTACCGCTAGGGTTCGTTCCCGCAGCTCCCTCTCCCTTATTGGTTTCGCCCGCATTGCCGCCTCCGGACGAACAAGCCATGAGCATCGTGCCTAATAACAAAATGATCAAACTCGTGGATAGCGTTCTTCTTCTCATTGACCTTACCCTCCAACCTTTCGAATGTTTGTGTCTATCTCAGATTAATGGAGGACCCGCTGGGGTGATATTCGCAAAACATACAACGGCATGTTGATTTCTTCTTAAGCAAATGATGATTTATACAATGCGATTGGCAATTTGCAAAAAGGCTTGGACAAGAGAGCTCCCTGATTCCACGACAGGTGGCATGTAAACCAGCAAATTAAACAGACCATGCGGGAATCACATGATCTGTTTATGGGCAACATGCACGG
Source organism: Paenibacillus sp. HGF5 (assembly GCF_000204455.1). Taxonomy (NCBI): domain Bacteria; kingdom Bacillati; phylum Bacillota; class Bacilli; order Caryophanales; family Paenibacillaceae; genus Paenibacillus; species Paenibacillus sp. HGF5. Next base: position 18,762 of record NZ_AEXS01000026.1, read on the forward strand.
CTACACCGGAACGACGAATGGATTGAAGGAACTGGGGACTGTCGTCAATTCAACCGTAAATTGGTTATCCTTATCGCTATCCCTTATACTGGATAAGAAACTATCATTTTCGAGAGGAGACCATACCGATGAATGTGAACGAATCTCTGAAAAATGCGTTGTTTACCAAGGAATTTACCCATAATCCTTATCCGGTGTACGAGAAATTGAGGCAAAGCGATCCCATTATGAATCTGCAATTTCCGGATGGTCGTCATGGGTGGCTGATCAGCAGTTACGCTGAAGCCGTCGAAGCGCTCAAGGATGGCCGGTTCAGCAAGGACGTCACGAAGGCAATGGGCGCGGAACAGACCAGCGTATTCAGCACGAACATGCTGTTCTCCGATCCGCCGGATCACAAACGGCTTCGCGGATTGGTCCAGAAGGGTTTCACGCCGCAGAGAATCGCGGATATGCGCAGCCATATTCAAGAGATCGCGGATAACCTGTTGGATGCCGTCTCCTCCAAAGACACCATGAATCTTATTGACGAATATGCCTTTAAGCTTCCCATTATAGTAATAAGCGAGATTCTCGGCGTACCTGCCGAGGATCAGGACAAGTTCCGGGTATGGTCCAATTCCATCATCGGCGCTTCCAATCAGGAAATGAACGAGCAGGTCGTCCAGCATATGAACGAATTCATCGATTATTTAAAGGACTGGTTCGCCAAGGTTCGCGAACTGCCCGGCGACGATATGATCAGTCAACTGGTCATTGCCGAGAACCAAGGCGACCGCTTATCCGAACAGGAGTTATACGGCGTCGTTACCCTGATGATCATAGCCGGTCATGAAACGACGGTGAACCTGATCGGCAATGGCGTGCTTGCATTATTGGAGCATCCGGAGCAGCGGAAGCTTCTGCAGGAACAGCCGGAACGGATTCATGGCGCCATTGAGGAAATGCTTCGCTACAACGGTCCCGTTGAATTCAGCACTTCCCGATGGGCCGCGGAGGACTTGGAATTTCACGGCGTCCATATGAAAAAAGGCGACTTGGTTGTCATCGCCCTAAATTCCGCTAATCGCGATTCCGCACAATTCGAGGATCCCGATCTGTTCGATATCACCCGGGAGAAGAGCCAGCACTTAGCCTTCGGCAAGGGAATACACCTCTGCCTCGGAGCACCGCTCGCCAGGCTGGAAGGTGAAATCGCGATTAACACGCTCCTTCGCCGCTTTCCCGATTTCGAGCTTCAGGGCAATATCGACGAGCTGGAATGGAGGCCGGGTATGATCGTGCGCGGCGTGAAGGAGATCCCCATTTCACTTCGTTCTTAAAAACCAGCAGAATATATTTACACCTAGTAAAAAGGCGAACCCTAAAAGTGGTTCGCCTTTTGTTTGTGGATATTTTAAATACAGTTAACATATAAAACATTATGTAAACTATTAAACTGATGAACAACCAGCTTTAGTCATTTACCGAAGCGAATAACATATATATCACTCGTTTTATCCACCCGGTGTTCAAGTTATTGATATGGTAATAATGGGTAAACTTAGAAAGTATCACTCTGTAAAACGATGGACTGCGGAATTTTATAACGGAAGAGGATGAGACGAATGAAGTCTTCTAAAACCCATAAAAATCAAACACAGCGCTCAAACTACGCCGAACGCAACCTGTGGGCCGGCATCTTGTTCGGGTTAGGGCTGGTCGGATTTATCGATGAGGTGGTATTTCACCAATTGCTGCATTGGCATCATTTCTACGATAAGTCTACGAGCGATATCGGCCTTGTCTCTGATGGTCTGTTTCACGCGTTCAGCTGGTTTGCTACCATCGGCTCCTCGTTCCTGATTGCCGATCTGCACCGAAGGAATGCGTTTTGGGCTAAACGGTGGATTGGAGGCATTCTGTTAGGCGGTGGCGCTTTCCAGCTGTACGACGGCATCATCCAGCACAAGTGCATCAGATTCGTTATTACGTCGATATAAGACCCTACGACTGGGTCTGGAACCTGATTGCTGCCGGCATGATCATCGCTGGCATCATACTCATTGTACGAACTCGAAACCGCGTTCCTTCCCGGAAGGCCGCATCTTAAGATGAGTAACCATTCGATTCATCATCATGGTGCCGGAATATTCGAAGGCGCTGCTGTGTGGCACCCTTGGGAATGGATTTTGAGTTTCTTCCTCGCTGGCCTAATTCTGCTCTATTGGACAGCTGCTGCGGTTTCCAATCGACGCCACCGCATATGGCCTGCCCATCGTTATGTTTGCTGGATTGCGGGATTGACCTGCATAGGTTTGTCGCTGGCAGGCCCGTTGGCCTGGCTTGCCCCTGCGTATTTCCCGGTGCATATGCTTGGGCATTTGCTGCTCGGCATGCTCGGGCCCCTGCTGATTGCGTTTTCTGCTCCAATGACGCTTCTGCTTCGGTCAATCAGCGTGCTGTTCGCTAGAAGGATAAGCCGATTGCTTAAGAGCAAGCCCGTCCATTTTATCGCACATCCGTTGGTGGCAACCTTGTTGAATATCGGCGGATTATGGACCCTCTATACCACCGGGTTGTTCACGGCCATGCATCAAAATTTAATTCTTCATATAGCCGTTCATTTTCATGTGTTCGCAGCCGGATATCTATTTACGGTTTCTTTGATGTACGTGGATGTGGTTCCCCACCGTCGAAGCTTTCGGATTCGTGCGTTCATCCTGATCATTGCCATGGCGGGACACGGGATACTCTCCAAATACTTATATGCCCATCCGCCCGAAGGCGTCCCTTCAGAGCAGGCAAAGCTTGGTGGAATGCTGATGTATTACGGCGGCGATGCCGTTGATCTCATTCTCGTGTCGTGGTTGTGCATGCAATGGTATAGGTCGTCCCGTCCGCGGCCGGCATCGTTTCATCCAATCTCGGATTAATCGCCGCCGCTTACCGGATTATGCTTGGTGTCACTGGTCTCCTCCGGCAGGCTGTTGGATATGCTCGGTACATTGCGCGGCTTATATTCAATGAGTTCCGAAGAGTATATGGCTACGGTCATTCTTCCCCCGTTCCCGAATGCCCGAATAAGGATGGGTTGATTATAGGCGTTCTCAAAGACAAAATCCGGGCCTCCCCAGCTTACCGTAGCGTCTCGGCCAGGCAGCACGTAAGGGACGTTCCGGCTGTGAGAGTAGCGCTTCACAATCTGCAAACCTGCACGGTCAATCGCATTATACAGAGTCGAAGAAACCTGACAGATTCCGCCCCCCACTCCTTCGGACAATTCGCCTCTTACGATAACGCCAGCACGTTTGTACCCCCTATCCACCGTTCTCATACCGACGACCTGATTGAACGAGAACGTTTCTCCGGGGAATACGACTGCGCTGTCAATCGCTTGAGCAGCCAACGCGATGTTATGGGAACGATTTTTGTTATTGGAATTAAAATAGGTTACATAGTAGCCGATCGGCTTGACGCGAATGGAAGCCAGAAGCTCGGTATCCACCTTCGGGTATATTGGATACCTCGGCGCTTCGATGGAAGTAGACCCGGTGCCGTACCAATACGAGTAGTATTGTTCCAATAGCTTGCGTCGGTCCAGTCGATGGCCGTTCTGACCAGGAATTATCTGTCCGCTGCTGCCAATCTTGGCATTTCGGGCTTCCATATAGGTCTTGCGATCAAGTTTATCCACCCATTGATCGTATTTGTCCATATCCAGCAGCGGGAACACATCAAGCGCATGTTCGCTTCGATTCACGCTTTCCATGACTTTGCCTTCCTGGGTAATCGTTAAATTGTCGTTCTCCGGTTCAGTCCCTTGCAGGAGCATGAACAGTAGGCTTATGACCGACATCCATTTCAAGTGGGTTCACCTGCTTTATCTTTGTGTATTCCTCGTCTTCGTGCGTTTTTCCTGCTTTGCCCGTTTACACATCTCTTTGGTATTATGATTGCATTCTAGGTAATTCATTCAGAATTGTTTTCTTAACCCAAAAGAAAGAAGCCCGCACATTCATCGTGCGGGCTTCTTTGCAAAAGTACCATTTTATAAAGAGACTTGTGTCTCTTTCCTGCGGCTAATAGGCATGACGAGAAACAGAAACGAACTGACGGCCAGCAATTCCGCAATCCCGATGACGGTGCCCATAGGAGCTGCCGTCGTTCCGTCTCCAAGCCCGACAAGAGGGCTGGCAGCGGCGCCTAATAGCAAAGGCAGCAAGCCGAGTAATGCGGATGCACTGCCTGAGGTATGGGCTTCCTGCTTCTGCATCGCCAGTGATGTTGTCGTTGCGCTAACCATCCCTACGGCTGAGACGATCAGGAACAGCATCGGTGCTATGAGAAACAGTCCGCCGCCAAGCCATGTAATGGCAAACAGCGATGTGCCGCCAAAGGCTGCAATAAGAAGTCCCGTCGTCAGAAGTTTGGTTTCTCCTGTGCGGGAAGCCAATCTGCCGGTAATTTGGGAGAATAGTACGATACCAACCCCGTTAACGGCAAAGAATAGGCTGTACGTTTGAGGAGACACCCCGAAGATATCCTGCAGCACGAAGGGCGATCCCGAGATATACGCGAACATCGCGGCCGATACGAACGCTTGGGAGAGCGCATATCCGATAAACACGCGATCCCGAACCAGCGTTCCGAAGGTTTGAAAGGTTTGCCTGATCCCGCCGCTGGCTCTATTCTCCTTGTTCAACGTTTCCGGAAGACCAAACCATACGGCAAGCAGCATCAGCAATCCAATCAGAAACAGGACGACGAATACGCCGCGCCAAGATACAAAATTCAGGATAAAGGCTCCGAATACAGGAGCGATAATTGGAGCCAATCCGTTGATCAGCATCAGCAATGTGAAAAATTTGGTCAGCTCCGAGCCGGTGTACAAATCCCGCACAACCGCCCTGGATATGACGATGCCGGCTGCTCCGCTTGCTCCCTGCACGAATCGAAGCGCAACCAGAACCCAAATCGTCGGTGCAAATGCGCACAGTAAGGAGGTTACCGAATAAATAATCAGGGATATGATCAGCGGTGCTTTTCGCCCCCGTATATCGCTGAGCGGTCCGGCTACGAGCTGTCCAAGCGCCAGGCCGAGCAAAAATGCCGTTAAGCTTAATTGGGCTAACGATGCCGGCGACCCTAAACTTTCCGAAAGTTTAGGCAGTGCAGGCAAATACATGTCAACAGAGAGCGGTCCAAATGCCGAGAGGGATCCGAGAATCAAGGCAAACTGGAGCCTCTTTCCGCGAGTCAGGACCATGGCTGAACCGGTTTCTTTGGTGGAAATCGACATACTGACAGATACTTCCTTTCTCTTGCAACACATTGATGCATGGTTGATATGCTGCTGGCAATCCTACTTGACCGCCAAGCAACTATCCTATCATAGGTTATTTTTTTGTATATTACCATCCATTTTTACGAGGCTAGCGGGATGCGCAAAGTAAACGTTGTGCCAATGCCCAGTTCGCTATGCACTGTAATTCTTCCGCCATGATCTTCTACAATTTTCTGACACAGGGACAACCCGAGCCCCGTCCCTTCTTCCTTGGTCGTATAGAACGGATCGAAAATTTTGGCTAGATTTTCGTCGGCAATTCCTTTGCCAGTATCCTCGATCTGAACAACGGCCATCCCCTCATCTGCTTTAAGCGAGATTCGAACGGAACCGGTATTTTCCATCGCCTGGAAGGAATTACGAATCAGATTGATCAGTACCTGGATGATCTTGTCCCGGTCCATCACGATATGGATCGGCTCATCGCTTAAATCGAGCAGAAACACATGTCCGTGCGAGGCCGCTTCGGATTCACATAAGGAGTAAACGCGCGTCATGCAATCCGTTAGGGACTCAACCCTCATATTGCTGGCATGCGGCTTTGAAAAATGTAAAAATTCAGCCGTCAGCTCCCCTACCCGCGTGATTTCCCCCATGATAACCTCATACCAGGGCTGTATATTATAACTTTGGTTTTTGGAAAGCTGTATAAAGCCTTTAATCGAAGTCAGCGGATTGCGTATCTCGTGGGCCATTCCGGCAGCGAGCTCCCCCACCATCTTCATTTTTTCCGTTCGGATCATCTCCTCCTGGCTTCTCATCCAGGAATTGCGGCGCATTTGAAAAATCCGGTCCTCCGCCGTGCTGATGATCTCCTGATACGTTAATGCTTCATGCGGGTAGCAAGTAATACTATACGTCACCTGTACGCCGATATGCTCAAAATTGAACATGGTGCTGTCGATGTTGACATGCTCCGGAAGCAGTACGGCGAAGCGGTCTCCTGCATAGCGCGAGGCGGCCAGCATATCGTTCAGGAACAATCTCCGCAGAGCACGCGAGAATCTGATCAGTATCTCATTTGCGGTGGAAATGTCCTTCGCATTTAACGATTTAAAGTTGTTGATATCGAGCAGCACCAGCTGAAACGGCTTGTTCACCTCAATGAGCTGCTGGACTTTATTCAAATACCCGTCATAATTCAAAAGACCGGTTAATGCATCATGGTACGTTAAGTAATCGTTCTGCTTATATAATTTCTTCTTCTCCGATTCCAGAAAGTTTACAAAGTGGAATGAAATCACAATCACAAAGGAAGCCAAACAATCAAACACAGAGACCAGAACATTGTATTTCGTAAACGGCACGTAAGTCAGACGGATTAAGGAATACTGAAGAATGATCAGGAAGCACAGCGGCATCGTTTCCTTAAATCGTTCCTTTTTATGAATGGTATTAATGATCAGTATGTAATACAGGAGGATACACCAGTTTAATTGACTTACATAGTGAAACGCCCCAAGAAACAGAAAATGAACATAACGAAGCCATTCGTACTTACGATCAAAAACAACGGAAACGTACAACAAAGTTGCCGTGAGCAGCATCATAGGAATGGACGTGTGATAACCGAGATAAACCGACGATACCATAATAAAAATCGATATCAAGGGAACAAATAGGAGCTTAAGGACTAAAAACGACAAAGCGAATCACTCCTAAATCGCTATTACTGGCGCATAATGTAGAAATCAACGAGGCAAGTTCCACCAAATATGGTACACCATATACATGCGTCTGAACAGCAGGAAAACATCACTTTCAACAAAGCCGCCCTCTATTTTTTCCTGAAAATGGCGTTATTCCTGCCGTCAATTGCTATTTTCAGCTAAATTTCCTCATAACGTATCGATAGAATCTGATCGGTTCCCGGATGATATGAAATCGTGACATACACGCCGAATTCAACATTCCCTTTCTTAAGCCACAGCTTGAACTTCTCCTCCGCCAAAACGCTGGATATCTTGGTTCTGCCCATATACAGGTAGTCTACGACGTCCATATTATATTTACGCTTCGTTTCGGTCACGGCTAAGGTTCCCCACTTGGCGTAGGCAGGCTCTCTTCTGTTCACGGCATGAATCAAAGACTGCGCAATTTCGGTCAGTTCACGCTGTCCGATTTCCGTGGAAGCTCGATTGGCTGTAGTTAAGAGATATTGCCAATCCGCCTTTTCAAAAACCAATAGCTGCAGCGTATTGAACGGACCCTTGTAGAATTTAGCGGCTGTCTGCTCCGTCAATTCTAATGCTTGAAACGATAGGTGCTCCAGCTGCTGTCTATTCTCAAGGGGATATAACTCGATCTTGTAGTCGTTCTCGGGTTTGAATTCGTTTCGATAATGGATCTCCAAATGCTCGTCAAGTCCGGCATGCGTGCCATAACAACGACCATATTGATGCGTAAAAGCTACGGCGGGCACTTGCGGCGGGAGCTGGATTTCTCTGCCGAAACGCTTCTCGCAAGCCCTTATCGCCTCCTCTGCAAACTCGGCACCGCTTTCAAAAATGGCCTGCTGAAACGAAAACTCCGAAGATTCCATAGTCGCCTGATCATTAATGGGTGTAACCCCGAGCGACAGTATGCTAGCGAATAAAAGGGTGCCCAGCATGTTATTCCTCCTCCAAGATATTGGCAGACTTGCCTGAGCCTAAGATTCCCGCGGACGCTCTTCTTATTCCTGACTTGGGATTCGTTGGATAATTCCTTTGAAAAGTACACACACTGTGACGGACTATGCATGAATCCGAGGTGAGTACGCGTGGGGATGAAACAGATATTAAAATCTATTTTTGTGGTCACTCATGAGCATTCTGAAACCGGCCCATCGCTATATAATCAACAGGATCCCAACCCCCAGGAAGAAGTTTCGCTGACGCTGAAGCATGTCGCGGATCAGTTTGACGATTCGGCCGACTTTGTCCATAAGATCTATCTTCATGGGCGCCTTCATGTTATGTATTTCAGCCATTTGGTCAATGAGGATCGGCTGGAACGGGATCTGCTTCCTCCCATTTTGAATTCCGAAAACCCGCTCGATTTGTTGACGGAGCAATCCCAGTATGAGCTTGTAACGGATTCGAAAACCTATGTGGAAGGTATTCTTAGCGGTATGGCCGCTTTTTATTATGAAGATCAAGCTTTCATGATCGATGTTATTTTCCCGACATCCCGGACGGTGGCTGAATCCGAAACGGAATCCATCATTATCGGACCGCACGAGGCGTTTACCGAACAAGCCTATACGAATCTGTCCTTGATCCGGAAGAGAGTGCAAAGTTCTCATCTCAAGGTCATCAAACTATCCGTCGGCGAAGTTACGAAGTCGGATATCTATGTTCTGTATATCCAAGACATCGCGAATGAGAGATATGTCAAAGAAGTCATTAAACGGATCGAGGATATTGAGATTGACGCCATACACGATACAAACATGCTGATTCAATGCATTGACGATAATCCGTATTCGATTTTCGCGCAATTTTTAACCTCTGAGCGGCCGGATACCATCGCCTCCAAACTGGTTTCCGGTCGAACCGTAGGTATTATGGACGGGAGTCCCACCGCTTTCAGCGCGCCCGCCAACTTTTTTGAATTTTTCTCGTCATCCGACGATTATTACCAGAGGTGGAGCATCGGTACGGCGACCTTGTTCTTGAGGTTTGCAGCCCTCATCATCACGGTGACACTGACGGCCCTTTATGTTTCGGTTACCTCTTTCCACTATGAGATGATTCCGGAGAATCTAATTCTGACGCTGACGGAGTCCAGAAGCAAAGTGCCGTTCCCCCCCATTTTTGAAGCGCTGCTTATGGAGACTACGATTGAGCTGCTGCGGGAGGCCGGAGCCAGGCTGCCTACCAAGATTGGACAAACGATCGGTATCGTAGGCGGTATCGTCATCGGGCAGGCGGCGGTTCAAGCGGGATTAACCAGTAATATTCTGATCATCTCCGTCGCCTCCTCGGCTATTGCTTCCTTTGTCATTCCAAACTATGTCATGAGCGCGTCCTTTCGCCTGTTCCGATTTGGACTCATCGTTATGGCCGGTTTATGGGGGAATCTGGGATTGGCGCTTGGCTTGGCTTATATGGTCATTCACTTAAGCGGCTTGACAAGTGTCGGCTCCTCTTATTTATCACCTATCGCTCCATACGAGCCATATGACTGGAAAGACGCATTTCTAAGACTTCCCTTTTCCACGTTGGCCAAGCGGCCAACCCAAGTCAAAGCCAGAAACAAGGTCAAATTAAAAATGAAAAGGTGAGGCAACTTGAAGGAAAAACTATCCCAATTTCATACCGCGATCCTCATCTACATGATTCAAACGGGTGTCTATGTATTCAGTATTACGCAGGTGGAGGCCCAATATTTTGGCACAAACGGATGGCTCATTACGATCCCGGCTTCGATTCTGGTCTGCCTTAACATTTATCAGATATATTGGGTGTACCGGTTGGGCGAAGGACAGTCGATATTCGACATATTGGAGAAAAGCATCCCCAAATTCATACTGGCCCCCTTCTATCTGGCGATCAGTACGGTATGGGCTTTAATCGGTTGTCTCGTTGCCAAGCAGTACGTGCTGATCTTTCAGATGTTTGCGTTCCCGACAACCAACCCCATGGTATTCAAGATCGCGATCGATGTCCTTGCTTTTATGCTGCTGACCAAAGGCTTGTACAATATCTCCAAAGCTTCCACGGTCTTTTTTTGGAGTACCATATGGATGAGCTTGCTGCTGCTGTATTATGCAGGGGAATTTCGAATCGAGAGATTAACGCCCTACATATTCAAAGACGGATCCAGCATGCTGGAAGGATTCTTTCAAATCTATTTGGCATATTTGGGTTATGAATTATGCTTACTGTTATTTCCCTATACCGATAAGAAAACCAAATTGTTCAGGGCTGTAATCTATGGGAATTTGATACGTACGGTATCCTATACCATCATGGGCTTTGTTTCGTTCGGCGTCGTTGGCAGCGATATGCTGAAGGTTATGCTGTTCCCGTTACTGGATTTGCTGGCGTATATCAAACTTCCGTTTATCGAGCGAATCGAGAATCTTTTCTACGGCTTTTTTCTGTTCACGACCCTCATTACGCTGGTGCTTTATTTCTGGGCAGCGGGCGAAAGCACCCAAAGAGTCTTTCCGAAAATCAAGATCAATGTCCACTATTTCTTCATCATACTGGTAGCCCTGCTGATATCCTACATTCCCACCGTATTGAACCGCATCCGGGAGTGGCTTCTGTTTCTGGGGTACATCCAAATCGGGTTTGCTTATATCATGCCGTTTATACTCATTGCGCTGCTGCTTTGGCAGCGCAGAAAAAGGCAGCGTGATGCCCAATGTTAAAAAAATATGCATGCTTGCTCCTGCTCTTGTGCCTCCTTCCTCTGGCGGGTTGCGGTGATCAACGCATTTTGGAAGATCTGGGGTTCATTCAGACGACCAGCTATGACATGCTGCCGGATGGCAACTTAGCCATTTCGGTCTCCATTCCGCAAGCGGATCCGGAAACTTCGGCTAAACGGGAAGTCCTGACGGCAACGGCCAAGAGCAGCAAGGAAGCCAAAATGATTATGTCCAGACAAACCGGCATGCTGCTGGTCAGCGGGCAATTGCGCAACGTGCTGTTCGGGCGTTCGATGGCGGAACACGGGCTGCACGGACATCTGGATACCTTGTACAGGGATCCTGCCATATCGTCTCAGGTAAAAATAAGCGTGGTTGAAGGCAATGCCGGCGAACTGTTAATAGACGATTACAAGCAGCATCCGCGAACAGGACGGTATATCGATATGCTGCTTGAAAAGGAAGCGCTCGGTCAGACCATTCCCAAGGTCACGCTGTTCAACTTTGCCAGGGATTATTTCGATCAGGGCGTTGATCCGGTTGCCCCGATGATTAAGAAGCATGACAAGAACTACATTACGACGAATGGAATTGCGTTATTTAAAGATGATCGCTATGTAGCTAAGATCGAGCCGCAGGATGCATTGATTTTCTCCTTTCTGAAGGGCAAGTTCAGAGAAGGTCAACTTAACATTGATCTGTCGGATGGGGATAAGAATGAAGTCGTCATGTTCAGTTCATTGATCAGCTCTAGAAAAGTCAAGGTTGTACGTGGAGACCGAGGCATTGACAAAGTGATATTTAATGTTAAGGTTTCCGGGTCCGTTCTGGAATACATCGGCGATGCCAGGTTAAGCAATGACCGCGAACGGCATGAGCTGGAGCAGCGAATCAGCCAGTATATATCGAAAAAAGCCGATGCCATGGTCTCGCTCATGAAACAGCATCAGATTGACAACCTCGGAATCGGCAGGTACGTCCGTAACCGGATTGGCTATGAGCAATGGAAGAGGATGGACTGGCGGCAAGAATTGCAAAAGCTGCAGGTCGAATGCTTAATTGACGTTCACATCAAAGAATACGGAAAATTTAGATAAAACTTGGATAGACCCCAATCGGGGTCTTTTTTGTTGCCATTTAAAATATCGATTTCATTATGAGACTCAGAGGACTGTGAGTTTTGCGTTATGTTTTATGACATTAATATTGACTATTTCTTTGTCTAATGCTACATTTATCCAAAATAAACACCATTACGCAGCATGTCAGTCGATACCCAGCCTCATTTATGTTATGAATATTAACACATCTGAATGCAAAAGGAGTGGCTAAAATGCATTTAACCTACCAGGAGAGAGACAAATTAATGCTTTTTCTGGCAATGGAATTAGCACAAAAACGATTAGACCGCGGGTTGAAGTTAAACTACCCGGAAGCGGCCGCACTCATTTCGGGTTTTGTTGTCGAAGGTGCTCGTGATGGTAAGTCCGTAGCCGAATTAATGGAGGAAGCCCGTCATGTGCTGTCGGCGGATCAAGTGATGGACGGCGTCGCCCATCTCCTCAGGGAAGTTCAAGTCGAAGCTACCTTTGTGGATGGCACCAAGCTGGTCAGCGTTCATGACCCGATTCAAGGCGCTCCGTCCTCTTCCGGCATTGTTGCAGGTGAATACGACCTGCGAGACGAGCCGATTCAGCTGGTGCCGGACCGGCCCCGCATTACGCGAGAGGTTACAAATAGCGGCGACCGTCCGATTCAAGTAGGATCGCACTTCCATTTTTACGAATGCAATCCCGCCTTATTATTCGAACGAAACGGAACGCAAGGATACAGGCTCGATATCGCCTCCGGTTTGTCGGCAAGATTCGAGCCGGGAGACACCTCGAAGGTGACGCTTGTTCAAATTGGAGGGAGCCAGGAAATTCATGGTTTTGCAGGTCTGACGAACGGAAAAACCAATGGGATGGTGAGCTTATGACAACAATCGACCGCGCGACCTATGCCAGTATGTATGGACCTACGACAGGGGATCGGGTCAGGATTGCCGACACCTCCCTCTGGCTTGAGATTGAGAAGGATTATACCGTTTATGGGGATGAATGCGTCTTCGGCGGCGGTAAAGTGATACGTGACGGCATGGGACAGCATCCGCTCGCGACCCGCGCGGAAGGGGCACTGGATCTGGTCATAACGAATGCCATCATTGTGGATACCTGGGGAATTGTGAAAGCGGACATCGGGATTAAGGACGGGTGCATCAGCGGCATCGGAAAAGCAGGAAATCCGCTGATGATGGATGGTGTCACCGATGGCATGATCATCGGTGTGGGCACGGAAGTCATCTCCGGAGAGAACTTGATCGTAACGGCCGGCGGCGTGGATTCGCATGTGCATTTCATCAGTCCGCAGCAAGTCGAAATCGCGCTCCAAAGCGGGATCACTACATTCGTTGGCGGAGGCACCGGTCCCGCAACGGGCACCTTGGCAACCAATTGTACGTCGGGGGTATGGAATTTGCAGCGAATGCTGCAAGCGACCGATGCACTGCCGATCAATATGGTTTTTCTGGGACGAGGAAACAGCAGTCGTCCTGAAGCGCTGGCCGAACAAGTCCATGCCGGGGCGGCTGGACTCAAAATCCACGAAGACTGGGGCAGCACGCCCTACGTCATCGACAAATGCCTGAGCGTTGCCGAAGAACTGGATGTGCAGGTCAACATCCATACCGACACATTGAACGAAGCCGGTTATGTTGAAGACAGTCTGCGCTCCTTTAATGACCGGGCGATTCATACCTACCATACCGAAGGTGCGGGAGGCGGTCATGCGCCGGATCTGCTGCGGGTTGCCTCCATGCCGAATGTCCTCCCCTCCTCGACCAGTCCGACCATGCCATATACGGTGAATACGGTTGACGAGCATCTGGATATGCTGATGATCTGCCATCATCTGGATCCGCGAATTCCCGAGGATGTTGCCTTCGCCGCGTCACGGATTCGTGCGGAGACGATCGGAGCGGAAGATATTTTGCATGACATCGGGGCGATCAGCATGACCAGTTCCGATTCGCAGGCAATGGGGCGGGTTGGTGAGGTCGCTATCCGTACATGGCAAACGGCCGACAAAATGAAACAGCAGCGCGGCCCGCTCGGGCCGGATTCCAAGTCGGACAATTTCCGCATCAAGCGATATATTGCCAAATATTCCATTAACCCGGCCATGACCCATGGGATATCCGATTATGTCGGTTCCGTCGAGGTAGGAAAAATGGCTGATCTCGTACTTTGGAAACCCGCCTTCTTCGGAGCTAAACCGGAGATCGTGCTGAAGAGCGGCATGATTGTCCACGCCGTCATGGGAGATCCCAACGCTTCCATCGCTACACCGCAGCCGTATATGTATCGGCCGATGTTCGGCAGCTATGGCGGCGCTCAGGCAGCGCTAAGCGCCACCTTCGTATCCCAAGCTTCCCTGCAATTAGGGACGCTGGATCCACTGGGATTGCGTAAGCAGCTCCTGCCTGTAAGGAACTGCCGAACCGTGAGAAAGGCGGATCTTGTTCACAATGGGGAGACGCCGGAAATCATGGTTGATCCGGCGACCTATGCCGTAACCGTTAACGGCGAGAAGCTGACAAGCGCCCCATCGTCTCATTTGCCGTTATCCCAGCGCTATTTCCTGGTATAATGGTCAAAGGTCCATGCAATCGTAATTAATAATCCCTGCTATAATCCACATATAAACAACAACCATGAGCAGCTCGTTTGCCGCTCATGGTTGTTTGTTTATTCATAGGTTCTCAGCAGCGCATGCGAGCAGGCCGTCTGTAGGTCCCTCCAGCAGCGATTGATTTCGGCATCTTCCATCGCAGCAGATAAACCGAACAGCGGAAACAGCTGCTGGCCGCAGAATAACGCAGCTTGGGCTGTTTCGATGCTTTGGGCCGTAACCTGTGCCTCCGTGGCATCCGATAAGGCACCGTTCGCCATCAGCTCTGCCCACGACGCTTCTACCCTCTTATAAAAATCAGCAATCGATAGATGCAATGCCGCTTGATATTCATTCAGCTTCCCGAACACATAGGAAGAACTTCCCCGCTTAACCGCGAGCGATTCCGCAGCTTCAAGGAAATGCTCCGCGATCCCGACTGCAACACCGGCAAAGGATACTTGAGCAAACGGAAGGAATGGATAGCGATAAATCGGCTCGTTCTCATACCCTTTCGTTTCCGTAAGCGAGAATGTCATCTCATCCGGAACGAATGCCTCAACAGCGGATATGGTGTGGCTCCCTGTTGCCCGAAGGCCAAAGGCATTCCAATCCTGCTGGATTTCGATCTGGTCAGGATTCATGATAAATGACCGGATCTCGGGTTCGCCCTGATCCGCAGTCGGCTCGCCAGGGGCATCTTGTAGCGTTGAACCCTGTTCAACAACTGCGTTGGCCGTAAAGGTCGTAGCATAGGTAGACCCGCTGCAATACTTCCAGCTGCCAGTCACGATATAACCGCCGTCCACCTGTCTGGCGGTACCTGTCGGCATGCCGCTGCCCGCAATCACCGCTTCGCGGCGCGCAAACACCCTGCGGCTGATATCTGGACTCATCAGTGCGGCAAAGAATCCTCCGCCTGCTCCTATCGTAACCAGCCATCCCAGGTTGCCGTCGATGCGGGCACTTTCTTGGAAGAAACGCGTTGCATCCGGCAGAGGGGTCATCCTTCCTTCCAGCTCGTCGGGAACAAACAGGTGAAACAAACGATGATCATATATGGTTTTCAGCACGTCGGGAGTTACTTGTCTATGCTTGTCCATCCCAAGCGCTTGTTCTCTTATGGTTTGAATCTCTTGCTCCGTAAATAACATGTCTCCACCGCTTTCCGTGATCAATTCTCTTTCAAAATGATAGTCCGCTCTTTATGAAATCATAATCTATGAATTTATTAATCTATTCTTTAGGAGCCGTTTCATCGATCTGGATTAACGCCTTTTCCAGGGAGCGCATCAAAGACACTCGTTGTATTCTATGATCCTCATAAGTGCTCAACAGGTGATCGATTTCAGTTTGCATGCTGCCCGTTAAGGCTTCCGAGCCGGAGAATTCAGATAATCCTAGGCTTTCTGCATCTAGCTTCCGCAATTCCTCCATAAAGCCTGTCTCCGCAAGATTCATTTCCATCATCTCACTTAGCAGCGACTTCAGCTTCGCAGCCTTAGCCAGGCGTTGTTCATGACTCCACTGCTCCTTTGGACTCGATGCATCCGCAAGCGAGACGCTGTAGTACCGCATGGCATCCAGCTCGCCGGAGTAAGTTAAAGCACCTGTCTGAATCAGATGACGAATGCGGTACTCAATGAAAAAGTCGGAAACGGTTAATTCCCCCTGTCCGATAACCTCGCCAATAACCCGAGCGGATTTCTTGAAGAATCCATGCCTGGCTTCAAGGCGGTATGCGGTTTTCAGAATTTCTTCATCGTAGTAAGATTCTGGAACGGTGCACAGCATATCAACTTGAAGCACCCGAAGGAACCCGTCTTCGCTCAAAAGGCGCTCCCAGTCTGCGCGATAGCCCGCCTGCGCTTGCGGCGACAGTGGAACCGGCTCAGCTGCATCCAGAACGTGCTGCAGCTGGTTCGCGTTCATTTCAAATGTTCCTTTGAACCGCTGATTTGGATTTTGCTGATGAAGCACGCTTGTCGCATTCACCAATCTTACCTCGGAATGATCCGGCATTAAGGACAGCAATCTTCGCAGGCCCAGCTGTTCCGCCGCGGAATCGCCGGCCCATATCAGGCATGGCATTTCTTTTATCTGCTGAGGGCAGGTCAGCCACGCGAACGCTGCCTGCAGCATCGTTAATTTTCTGTCTTCCGTATGCGCGGTGCTATATCGTTCCTCAAACCACTGCTTTCGGGTGGAGAACGAACGGGCGAAATCATGATCGTTCGGAAGCGGTCCGGCCATAAGATTATCGCCTAATGTCACTACGATTTCACCGGGTTTCGACAGCAGCATGATCCTGAGCGATCCTGCCGTCGACTCATCAAAGGCAATATGGATTCGCGATACGTTCCCGCGATGAATCGGCGATTCCCGCAGGTAGGCTTCATTCCCCATCGCCCATTCTTTATCGTACGCCTCGAGGAAGAGCTCAAGGCTTTGATGCTTACCATCTGCAAGCAGCTTGGCCGATTCGGTATTCATCCGGTCCTTCAGCTTCAGGAGCTTTTCAGAGAAATGATTAATGGCCGTGCTCTTTCCTTTTCGATATTCCTCCAGGGTCATATGCTCGCGGAGTGGAACAGACGGATCGTACATACTCTGTCCTTTCCATCCGGAATATGCGAAAGTACGAGCGATTCCGATAACCCCCATCGCATCAAGCCGATCCGCATCCTGGACAATTTGGCCTTCCAGTGTTTGCATAGTACTCCCTGTTCCGCCTGAGAAAGACATCGTACCGATAATCCCCAGCACATGCTCCTGATCAGATGCTTCTACGCCGGCTTGTTTCAACCAATGGCGAACCCGCTCGTAACCTGCTTCTTTTGATACATTTAATTTCTCGTCGGCTACGTCATGGAGGACTGCCGATAACTCACATATGTATACGTTGGCGCCTTCAAGATGAGCCAGTATCCGGGCGATGCGGGTGACACGCTGAACGTGCCACCAGTCGTGGCCGCTTGCATCCCCTTCGTGTACGGCGCGAGCAAAGTCTTGGGCTTGCCGAATGATATGACTCTGAGTCGATTTCATTTGATCCTACCTCTCCTGTCCAGGGTTCCGGTCTATATGCTCTATTATTCCCGATTTACCTATACGCCGCAACATGGAGTAAGTTATCGGCATTTGTATCCCCCATGAGAATGGGGGCATATGATAAACAGAATCGTGCTGATGATCCATTACATCCGTTTAGAATCACCTTCGGTTAGGATACAGAAAGGAACATGACGGCCATGCTGGTGTTTATTCTACCTGGATTAAATCCTCATTTAAGCGAAAACACCGTATCCACGGTTTTGCGCGTTTTTTTCAAATGCCTGTCCTATCGTGATTCAAAACGAACAGGAGTCTGCAGCAACAATGAACGATGCGCTGTCCGATAACCTGTATTCGCCATGGTTCATGACGCTCTATGCCGGAGATACTGTACAGCCTAAGGCGGAGAAAGAAATCGAACGATGGCTGCAAACTTACGCTGACAGCTCCGCTGGCTTTATACTGACTTCCGTAACCAAAACAGACCCGCCAGCTGTATTTCCCAAAAGACCTGTTCCAACCTTTACTACTCCCCGCGGCCCCCTGTTATGGCGTACGAACATCGTGATGAATGGACAGAAACCGGGTTTTACCAGTAATGATCAGCTGCCGTTTCAGAAATATGTGTTGATCGATAAACAGATCCAGCTATCAAGCCACTATGAATGGACGGAAGTAGATTCTGACGGGATCTCATACCATCATCGCGCTGCTCCTCCCTGGATGAAGGAAGCAGAGGAATGGAACGCAATCTCTCCGCTTCTTCACGCTCCATCCCGCGTTCAGACTATCAATGAAAAACAAAGCTCTCCT
Source organism: Paenibacillus sp. HGF5 (assembly GCF_000204455.1). NCBI lineage: Bacteria > Bacillati > Bacillota > Bacilli > Caryophanales > Paenibacillaceae > Paenibacillus > Paenibacillus sp. HGF5. Next base: position 37,025 of record NZ_AEXS01000026.1, read on the forward strand.
ATAGTTACCATTGCGCTGTGCACATTTAACGATGGTGAATACTTGCCGTGGGCTATTCGCTCCGTATTGTCACAGACGATCACAGATTGGGAGCTGATCATAGTTGATGATCATTCAAGTGATGATACTCCAAGCATCCTGGCGGGATTACCGATAGATAAGCGTATAAATAAAGTGAGCCTACATCAAAATCTGGGTAAGGCTCATGCCCTGAACATAGCGCTTCAAATGGCCAGGGGGGCCTGGTTTCTTGAGCTGGATGCCGATGATTGGCTGTCACCAGATATTCTGGAAGTTCTTCTGCAAGAAGCTAAGAGGGAGCCAAATGTTGGTGTACTGTATGCGAATCATTTTGAATGGGTCGAGCGTTTGAATAAACAGCTCCTTTACCAGGGGGTCCGAACCGGGCCTTCCCATTTGTCCGCGGAGCGACTCCTGGCAGAAGCTATGGCAGTAGCCCCAAGAATGTTCAATGTCTCTGTAATTGAGCAGCTAGGAGGATGGAACACCTCGGTTCCATTCGAAGGACGTCTATACGAAGATATCGAGATGTTATCCAAGGTTTCAAGCTTCCATCCAGTTTACATTCCTCAACCGCTATATCATAGAAGAATTAGGAGCTCAAGCATGACGCATCGGCATCTTAATCACTATGAGAAATGGAAGAACTCGATGAGCGATATTTTGAAATAGTTATGGCAAAGTTCCTCATCTCAAATAAAGACTAAGGAAGTATGCGAACTAATGAAATATTATCATTGATGATGGTGACCTGCCTTGAGGATGGCAAATAGTTTGAGCTTACAACCTGAACTGTGATCAACCCGCCTGCTGCCGATAATAGCTGTCCTTGAAGGAACTGATTGGCCTGGATAACCTCTACTGTCCGTCCGAGGAAAGTTGCCAGTATCTCCGAAAAATCCATCCATTCTTACCTCCCTGATCCACATTATTCAATAGATAAAACACTGCTCAACGGTATTATGGCAATACTTCCGTTAGGCTCCGAGATTTGAATATAATTTTCCCCAATGGACACCAATGAACCGAAAATCGAACCTGCCGGAGTTTCGATGGTTATTCGAGTATTCAGACGCGAACTTAAATAAGCAATGACATTATTCCAATCCGCATAGCCATAATCCTCCACTTGCTTCTGAAGAGCGTTTACCCGTATGGTAAGTCGTCTGATCTGTAATTTGATTTGAGATATGCTATGAATCAATCTCCGGCGCAACCGATTTAGCTTGCTCAGAACCGTTATCGGCTTTTTAGCACGCTTATGTTTTCTCTTGCCAACAATGAATTTGCAATCTTTTGGTTGGCTTCGGTTCCAGTATCTCCTCACACTAGCTGCCTCCCTCCGTATAGTCACTGGTACAATATGTATAAATCCGTCCAATGGAAACCGGAATAGCTAAAGATAAGAAAAGGGCCTACAACTAGAAGTCCGTTTGAATTGTTGCAAGATCATTCAACGCGTAAACCATACATACCCAATTTGATAATTCGAATGCCGGATGGTGTTCTACCCATACAGATACATGGGGTGATACATACTTTGTTAAAGAGACAATCACACACGAGAGAGGAGGCTACTCTTGAATAAAATCACGAACAACCGGCGCAGATCTTCTACGAATCGCACGAGTCCCCGTCAGATAAAGCTTCGGAAATCGAACTATAAATGGATCAAAAAGAAACGGTCAGTTCAGCCGGTACCTCCGATTTCCCTATCACATACAACTCACCAACAATCCGTCACCCCTTTTGAATCCGAAGCTGCCCCTGCCCCTGCTGCGCCCCAGGTAACGGGGATTATCGCACCCGGGATAGCGCCGTTATACGACATTATTCGTTTTCCCGTCATTGATTGGCAATTCAGATGGCAGCGGCCGCAGCAATTATCCGAACAGTTCGCTCAACAGGGGCATCGTGTCTTCTATGTAACGACGGAGATCACCGGTTTGCGCAAGGAAGAGGCTTCCAAAGAAGAGGTAGGACGTTTTGTCTCCATCAAGAACATCGATCGAAACGTTTGGCTCGTTACTTTGTGCGCGCATAAACCTCTAAATCTATATAAAGATGAGATGAGCAGCTGGGATATCCAGTACCTAAAATGGTCCATAGAGCACGTACGAGACAAATTCGGGATATCCCAAGCGGTATCGATTGTCGATTTACCGTTCTGGACTCCTCTTGTCACGGCCATGGAGCAACATCATATCGTGTATGATTGCATGGATCATCATGCGGGTTTCTCGACAAATGATCCTGCCATGCTCGATCAGGAGGAACGCCTGCTTCGGGTGGCCGGGCTTGTCGTAACGTCCTCACAGCATTTGTACGATTGGGCTATTGAACATAATCCATCCACGGTCCTTATCCGCAATGCCGCTGATATCTCTCATTTCTTAAAGCCGCCTGAACAATCGTTGACGGAGCTGAAGTCCATAAAGCAGCCGATTATCGGTTATTACGGGGCGATATCCGACTGGTTCGATATACGCCTGATCGAAACAGTGGCCAGAAACAGACCGGAATGGACATTCGTTCTGATCGGACACACCTTTGGTTGTGATACCACTTACGTCGAGAAGCTGGACAACGTCATACTTTTGGGCGAGAAGCCCTATCACGAGCTGCCTATCTATTTACATCGATTCCAAGTTGCGTTAATTCCTTTCATGAAGAATATGCTCACCAAGGCTACAAATCCTGTCAAACTATACGAATATCTTGCGGCTGGAAAACCAGTCGTATCTACCGACCTCCCAGAGGTTGAAGCCGTCGCTTCCGATATGGTCTCCATTGCAGATACGCCGGATAAATTCGAACAGGCGATTCATGAAGCACTTCAGGAATCCGGTACCGAGCAGATCAAACGAAGGCAAGAATTCGCCCGTCATAATAACTGGGTCCAAAGATACCAGGTTCTAAACGACTACATTACCCAGCATCTGTTTCCTAAGGTTAGCGTCATTATTGTCGTTCACAATAAATGGTCTTACACTGAGCAATGTCTCCGCAATTTGCTGCAAAAGGGACATTATCCAAACCTGGAAGTTGTTATCGTCGATAATGCCTCGACGGATCAAACTTCTTTCCACCTTAAAGCTCTTAACAACCCGCTAGTTAAAGTTATTTCGTCTCCGGAAAATCTTGGTTTCTCCGCAGGGAACACACTCGGATGCCTGGAGTCAACAGGTGAGTATATGATCCTGCTTAACAACGATACGCTTGTACCTGATGGCAGCTGGATTACCCGATTGCTCCGGCCATTTCACGAAGACCCGCAAATCGGAATGACGGGCCCGATGTCCAATTATGTGGGTAATGATCAAGCGCTGGATTATTTCATCGGCGACGCGGTATACGGTGCCGATGTTCGTTGGTTGCATGATTTCTATGAGCTGTACCATCAGAATATCAGATATACCGATTTGCTTGGATTTTTCTGTGTAGCCATGAAGCGCAGTGTATGGGATAAGGTTGGCTCCCTTGATCCGGCCTACGGAATTGGCATGTTCGAGGATGATGATTACTGTGAACGGGTACGCAATGCAGGTTACCGTCTGGCTATCGTCGAGGATGCTTTTGTATATCATTACGGCAGCGCCACCATTAAAGAGCTGAAGCCCCAGGCATACGATTCGTTGTGGGAAAAGAACAAGGCATACTACGAGCAGAAATGGAACAAATCCTGGAGATTACCGAAAGGTCCTCACAGCCTGTTTCATTTGGCGGATCATCCGCAGGAAATCGCCAATCGGATTCATGTGACAGGGAAGAAGTTCGCTTTGGTTCTGGGTGATAAAGTATGGGATACCCATTCCAGACGCTGGCAGAAAATCGTCATGGGATTGACGGAGGATGAGAACTTGTATGTCATCGTATATGCGCATGAATACCATGGCAATCCGATCATCGGAACTCGCAAGGTGGGTCCAAGACTGTATTTCACAAACCGGATCGATTTATTCTCACAAGTCACATTTGATCATGTAATATACTGCGGTTCAACCGATGTTTACCCCTACCTGCGTTCCGACCATTTTGTAGCGGATTCGCTTTGTTATCATGATCATTGGCTCAAAGCTCTTCTATCCAACTTACCCAATATCAAGGTGTTGGGAGATGCTCTCGTGACTCACACCGTACGTAATGTCATGTCTCTTACAAGGGATATATCGACCGTATAGTTAAAAAGGCGCTAGCTATAAAACTTGGGATATAAAAGCCCATCCATGCTTCTGAATTTCGTTCAGAAGCATGGTCATGGCGTTTAATTTGAATGGGGCTCTTTTTCCATTTTCTTTAAGTAACGCCGAATGACTTCTGGATGGCGACCTTGAAAGGGAGTTGTGGCTATCTCGTATTCCGAATGCTTAAAACTCCAATCGGGCACGCCTTCATTTTCAAGTAAATTAACGTCCTTTCTCCGGTTGTCATTAAATTTGATCTTACGTCCCAAAGCATAATGATAATGGTATATATTCACATCGCTTCGCCCTCTTGGAATACTCCATATGCTCTGCCCCTCTGCCGCTTCAAGCGTGCAATGATGCTTCTCATCACGATAACGAATCCCTTTATTCGCCCTCCACATTCTCGTTATATCATTGGACCATCGCTCATCCCCTGGGCTATTCACTCGAATTGTCCACGGATCTCCCCAAAAATTGACGAACGGGAACTGATATATATCCACGTCAGCGTTGGCCATAAGCTCCGGCAGCGCTTCTTGAAAACGATCATCCATCAATTCATCGATATCCAGATTCATAATCCAGTCTCCTTGAGCTTGATCGATCAGGAAATTGCGTACTTGGGATTCATTCCAATCATCGGTGTAAGGCATTCCATTCTGCTGCAAACGAAACAACCGGATTGAATAACGATCCTGCAGGCGCTCAATATGCCTCAAAGTGTCATCTGTGCTTCCTCCATCTACAATAATGATTTCATGAGCAAAACGACTCGCGCTTTCGATATATAAGGGAACGAACGTTTCTTCATTCAAAACCGGTACAATGACCGACAGCTTCATAGAATATCCTCTCCTTCCTGTTCTGGCCCTTACGCTTAATCTCTACCGATCAGTTTGCTCATAGACTGAACATCCCCCCTTGCCTCCTTGTATTGTTTGTATAAGGCATAGTTGGTTTCATAATGGGGATTGCCTTCTGGTCCAACAAATGGGTGCCAGAAATGCACCATTTCTCCGTCCAATCGAACGTGGGTACCGATAAGGGTGTCCATTGCGTATGCGAAGGCCTCATCCTCCCCGCCCCAGCCGATAAACCGTTCATCATATCCCCCCACCGCATCAAACGCATTTCGTTTTAATGCATTCAACCCTCCCAGATAATAAGCGCTGTTCTCATCTCTATTTCCCAGTATCGTAGGGAGCGGCCAATCCGCTGTTTGAGACAGGATCATATGCGAGATGTCCTCCGGCAGTCGTAAAATACGACTGAACGGGATAACCCATTGACGGTCATTCACGTAAGATATCGTTTCCAGCACGAGGTTGGGATCATATACGATATCACAGTCAGCAATCATGAATACATCCCTCGTTGCTTGGCGGGCTGCGCGGTTAATGGCTTTCGACCTGCTGAATGGATAACCGGAGACTTCACCGATACATACTTCTATGCCCGGCATCGTCCGTGAGTAGAAATCCAGCGCCCACTTGAGCGCAGCATCCCTCGGCCCGCCATGATCCGACTGGTAGGGAATCAGAACGGAAACTTGGTCAAACATCTTTTTCTTCCTCCTCACCTGCAGAGCTTGACTAAATTTGGAACAAAACGCGGAGCCATCGGCTCATCGCATGTTCAATCCTCCAACCTGACTCTATATGGCTCCTGCACCTTAACCCGATTTCTCGAAGCTCATCCGTCCGATTTCTCCAATAGTTAATCTTGTGTATAAAATCTTCGGGAGAGTCGCTATCCAGAATCAGTCCATGGGCAGCCGGGTGAGCTGCATCTTTTGCATTCCCGACATTCGTGGAAAGAACGGGGACCCCGCAAGCATACGCTTCCAGCACAGTAGCCCCGCTTCCTTCATTGGCTCCCGTGTTCAACAACAAGTTCAACTTATGATAAAAACCCGGCATGCTTTCATAAGCGCAAGCTCCAGAAGTTTCGATAAAAGCGATTCCTTCGTCACTCTTGAAATGCTCTTTAATTCGCATATACAAAGTATTGTAGTTTTTAGAGGTTTTCGAGGGATCTCCGGCCCATCCGATCACGAATGGAGCATTGTCTATTCGAGCTAGAGGCAATGGCTGAAACAATTGGTCATCCACGAAATGACCGATATACTCCACAGATGCGCTTGGTGCTAAGGCCTGCAAGATTGAAGCCAGTCTCCGATTGATAGCGCCTAGCTTTCCGATTCTAGGAATAACCAGCCTGAGAAAGTCAGGATCGGGAACGAGTTCATCCTTCCATTCCCTATAGGTTTCATAGTGCTTACTGAAGTAATAATAGGAGACGGCTGCCGCTGAATCGATGCGGATATTCTTGAAAACGCAATAAGCCGCAATGCCAAGACACATGGCGGATATGTGATCATATTGGCGATTCAACTCTCCACTGCTTTTGTGTCCAAGATAGAGATCCAATTCGCTCATAGACATGAGGTCCAACGATGGATGATATTGCTGAATAATTTTGGCATTCTTGCCCAGGATCCACCAGGGCACGTCATAGATCAGCAAGTGCCTTCCCATAATGTCGACCTCCTTATCCGCTCGTAATAGAGTATATTCGACTCCTCCTCGACAAGTTTGCAAGACCATGCAAAATGATGAATACGTCCATCATGAACAATAAAAAGCTGCCCATGGCGTAGAATGATACCTACACTAAAGGCAGCCGTACATTTCAAATGATTTTGACTGATAACTAAACCTTTTTATCGATAATATGTGTGTTGGCTTGGATCTCTTGGATTTCTTTTCTCAACGCTCTCATCTCTTGAAGCATGGCATCCATTCTAACGATGAAAATCTCAACAAAATCCATTTAGTCAAAAACCTCCGTATTATGATGGCTGAATAAATCCCTTAAGCAAGCCCTGCATCATGGCAAAAATCAGTTCGGAATCCTGCAGCTTATTCTCCTTTATCCCGCGCCAGCAGTCCGTGACGCTCATTCGTACCACGTCAATGCGCTCGTATCCCTCGAGCTGTTGGCCCGATTGGCTTATTACCTCATCGGTATAATAGACATGCGCGATCTCGTTGCACCTCCAGGACGCCGGGTACAGCTTGCCTAGGTAGTGAAGCTTACCGCAGATGAAGCCTGTTTCCTCCAGCATTTCACGTCGAGCTGCCGATTCCAGTTCCTCTTCCTCGCCTATTCCGCCGCCAGGTAGCTGAATAACATAATCATCCACGGCCGCTCGGTATTGACGGATCAGCAGCAGTTGATCGCCATCCTTTGCCAGAACAACAACGGACACATAATTTTCCTTGGTATAATACACTTTGCCTGACGTTTCCTCGTAAATCGATATTCCGTTATGGCGGATCAATAACTCGCTATTTACCATACGGGCACATACTCCTTTCCAAGACGGTCGGTCATTTTCTGTCGTCGAATTCTTCTTTCAGGATGGAGAATAAATAGGAATCATGATAACGGCCCTTAAACCATAAGTGCTGCCGTAGATGCCCCTCCTGCTTCATCCCGATGTGACGCATGACGCTAGCAGACCCGACGTTTCCCGGCCGACAGGTGGCATAGATCCGGTTGACTCCCAGTTCCTCGAAGCCGAAGCGACACATGACCCTAGCGGCCTCGGTAGCATAACCCTGCCGCCAATAAGCGGGATTCAGGCAGTATCCAAGCTCGGCATTCGTATCGGATCGATGAAGCCCTACGCCACCGATCAACGAACCGCCATCCTTTAATACGATCGCCAGCTCGTAGCTATCACGGGGGCTCTGCTCTATCATTTGGCGGATTTCCCCTACATATTTCCATGTATCTTCTTCCGTATTGGGTCCCCACATCGTATACTCGGTCACTCTTGGATCTGAAGCATAGGCATGAATACTCGCAAAATCCTCTTCCCGGAAATCGCGGATCGTCAGTCTAGGGGACTCTAACTGCATATGTACCTCACTCCTTCATGAAGCCTCCGGCACAGGGGGAGGCGATTTTTTCCAATTATACCACGCTGTATGTCGCAAAATAAAAAAGAAGCCGGGCTGCCTATCACCCAAGCTTCTTTCAATATCTCACATTAAGAAATTCCATCCAGTTTCTCTTCCCTGTCATGCGTTTTGAACTTATGAATATAACGGGAAAGCACGCCATGTCGCGGAGATGACAGAAAGCTGATGATAAATACGATTCCGGTTGCGAATGCCATGGATCCCGAAATGGAGGTGTCCAGCCATACCGCGATATAATAGCCCATGAATGCCGATATGACGCCAAAGGCCCCGCTTAGCACCAGCATGATGGAGAGTTTATCGGTCCACAGATAAGCAGCTGCGGCAGGTGTTATTAGCATAGCCACCACCATGATCGCCCCTACGGCATCAAAAGATGCCACCGTTGTGATGGAGACGAGCGACATGAACACATAATGCATGAGCACGACGGGAATGCCGATGCTGGCCGCAAGTGCCGGATCAAAGGAGGTGATCTTCCATTCCTTATAGAATACCAGAATCACGATAAGCACGACCAAGAGAACGGCTGCCAGCATGAAGGTCGCTTTCGGTACCTCGCCTAGAAGCGGAACGTGCATCACGTCCCATGGCACAAACGTGATTTCGCCCATGAGCGCATGCTTTGTATCTAGATGGGCGTTGCCAACCTGTGTCGCAATTAGGATGACGCCAATGGCAAACAAGGTTGTAAAAACAACGCCGATGGATGCGTCCTGCTGCACGCCCCTGGAATGAAACCATTGAACAAGTACCGCCGTCAGCAGGCCGGCTATGATCGCACCGACCAGCATATGCGGACCGCTGAGTTCTCGGGTAACGATAAACGCCGTTACGATGCCGAGCAGCACGGTGTGGCTGATGGCATCGGCCATCATTGCCATTCTGCGCAGAATCAGGAACACGCCGACGATGCCGCAGGACAATCCGACGAGTGAGGCTGTGAGTAAGATCCATGCGGTATACGTCATTGATTGCTCCCCCTCTCGGATATCCGGGAACTTATAACGGCTTGACTACCCGCTTCGACATGCTGTTTTTTCTGGGAGCGGAGCTGTAGAGCCTGAAGCAGCAGACCCTTCTCTGCCCCGAAGACCAGAGAGATCGTGAACAACACGGAGGATGCTACAACGATGAACGGCCCTGTAGGCCATCCCTTTCCCAGAGTGCTTGCGATCGTACCGACAAACCCGGCGCCGCCTCCAAATACAGCCGACAGAATGACCATCATTTTGAAGGATTGAGTCCAATATCTTGCGCTGACAGCCGGAATGATCAGCATGGCCGCCATCAATATAACACCGACGGCCTGAATGCCGATGACGATGACAAGTACGAGCACCCCCATATAGAAGGAATTCATCAGGCGGCTGTTCATCCCTAACCCCCGGGCAAAATCGGGATCAAACAGAAATAGCTTCCATTCTTTAAAACCAATCGAGACAACGAGAATGACCAGAACAGCCAGGATTAACATCGTGAATACATCCTTGCGAACCATGGATGCTGCCTGACCGAATATAAAGTTATCCAGTCCGCTTTGATTCCCGCCGGCCGTACGGTTCACGATCGTCAGCAGCATAATGCCCAAACCGAAAAACACGGATAGAATCATGCCCATCGCCGTATCCTCTTTAATGCGGCTGGAGGTCCGAATCCACTGGATCATCCAGGCCCCGATTAATGCGCTGGCGGCTGCCCCGAGAATCATGACCACCAGGTTCTTGCTTCCCGTCAAAGCAAATGCGATTACGACACCCGGCAGCGCCGCGTGAGACAATGCATCGCTCATCAAGCTCTGCCGCTTCCAATAGGCAAGACAGCCGATCATGCCGGCTGCCATGCCCAGAATTAACGTGCTTAACAATACCCACTGCGTATTCGGCGATAATAATGATTGGAGCATGCTCTACGCCTCCTTCATCCAGCGAAGCGAACCGCCGTATGCGCGGTAAACTTGCTCCTTCGTGAAGACGTCTTCCGTCTTCCCGTGCGCAATGACCGTACGGTTCAACAACAGCACATGGTCGAAATAATCTTCAACCGTCTGCAGATCATGATGGACCACCATCACGGTTTTGCCCGCCGTTTTCAGATCCTTCAGGGTTGTCATAATTGCCCGCTCGGTTGCGGCATCGACTCCAGCTAACGGCTCATCCATGAAATAGAGATCGGCATCCTGAACGAGCGCCCTTGCGAGAAATACGCGCTGCTGCTGTCCGCCGGAGAGCTGACTGATCTGCCGGTCGGCAAAGTCTGCCATGCCCATCTGATCAAGCGATGCCATCGCTTTTTCCTTATGACTCTTGTTTGGCCGTTTCAGCCACCCCACCCGTCCGTATAACCCCATCATGACGACATCCAGCGCATCGGTCGGGAAATCCCAGTCCACGGATCCCCGCTGCGGCACATAGCCGACGCGAGTTTTCGTTTTGCTTAAGCTGGACCCGAAGAAGGAAACATTCCCCGACAGCTTCGGATGAAGCTCCAGCATGACCTTCAGCAAGGTGGATTTGCCGGCGCCGTTCGGCCCGACGATGCTGGTTAACGAGCCCTGCTCCACGTTGAAGGACACGTCGTGTAGCACTTTATTTTTTCGATACGATGCATGGAGATCTTGAACTTCAAGTACAGACATCTTATTCACCACTTCCTGTTAGCGCATGATAGATTGTTTCGACATTATGACGGTACATTCCGATATAAGTGCCTTCCGTCGTTCCCGTCTCGCCCATGGCATCGGAGAAGAGCTCGCCTCCAAGCTTAATGTCTAGCCCTTTCTTGGCAGCTCCTTCAATGACGGCATTGATCGATGCCGGGTTGACGCTGGATTCGACGAACACGGCAGGCACCTTGTGCTCCAGCAGTAGGTCGATCGTGCCGTTAATATCCGAGAGGCCGATTTCATCCTCGGTGCTCAGGCCTTGAAGACCAACGACTTCCAGACCATGCATACGTCCAAAATACCCAAAGGCATCATGAGCGGTAACCATGACCCGCTGCTCATCGGGTATTTGCCCCAGCTTATCCTTCGCCTCCGCCTTCAGCTCTTCCAATTGCGCAAAATACTTCTGCTTGTTCTCTTCAAAATAGTCGGCATCGGCGGGAGACAGCGACTTAAGCTCTTCCACTGCAGAGTCCAAGGAGGTCTTCCATAGATCGATATCAAACCATACGTGAGGATCGGTCGCCTGCGTGTCATCCTGAAGCAACTGATCCTTCGGAATGGCGTCCGCTATCGCGAGCACGGGTTTGTTTTTTCCGATCTGTTCGAAGATTTCCGTCATATTGCCTTCCAGATGAAGACCGCTATAGAAAATAACGTCCCCGCTATCCAGCTTCTTGATATCGCCTTGAGTGGCATTATATAAATGCGGATCGACGCCAGGTCCCATCAAGCTCAGCACCTCCACCCGATCTCCTCCGATAACGGAGATGGGTTCCGCAATTTGTCCAATGGTTGTCACCACGCGTATTTTCTTATCTTGCTGCTCGCTTGCCGCGCCGTCCTGCTTCGCTTCTCCCGATGCGCATGCGGATAATACCAGCAATATACCCAGAATGGCTGCCCCCATGAATATCCTGCCTCTACTAGTCCTCTTGTTCTTCATCTTTTTTCTCCTCCACTCCAAATAAATAATGAGTCGACCATTCTAATGTAAATGATAACCTCGTCCTGCCGTCATCCAATTGTTTTGCTCTAGTGCAACTTTAATTCCTATGTACAAAAATAATCCATCTTTAGGTTTTTGTCAATGTTATTTTATAAATTCGTACACGCCGTATTTCAATCCACTTCTTCAAAAGCTTGATTTAATCCATAATATCCATATCATCAGCATATGTTTTTCGCATAGGCAAACTATTTAGCTATAATCAAATATTTTAATAGGTCAGGTTCCACTCATATTCCATGCACAAAAAAAGACGACCTCTCATGAAGAGAAATCGCCTTCTTTTCTTATTGTTTGATCAATCACAACCCTTTGCTTACCCGAAAAACCGAATGTGCGCAAACTTGGTTTTTAAACGGTCGAATTTCTTCCGGCTATTGCTGCGGTTATCGGGCAATAACTTCACATCCGCCAAAGCACCGATGGTTTCTACCACCTCGTCGATTGACAGATGATCGGTATCGATATGACGCTGGAACACTTCATTCGAGAATCCGCTCATGCACCGATCGATTTGCTGCGCTGCCCACGAATTCGCACCTTCCCCTCGGCTCCGCAATCGTCTTAGCAGGACTTCCTTGGAAGCACACAACGTGAAATGCTGGACAACCACGCCGTCCCGTCTCAGGTTCCCAACGATTTCATCGAAATATGCCGCGTTTGATATGGTCATCGGAGCAATGATCAATTGATCGGATTCCTGGTCCATATGCTTAAACATGGAGTAATTAAACTCCCTCCACATCGGATAATGCTGAAAATCATCGCGTGTGGCATCCTTCGGAAGATTATCGCGAATGAAATAGCCTGCATTTTCCGGATCGTACACGTACGAGTTCGGTATTCTTCGCTGCAGCTCATGCGCAGCCTGGGTTTTACCCGAGCCGAATGCGCCGTTCACCCAAATAATCATAGATGATAGAACCCCTTCCTTAACAGGGCTTTGCTTGTATCAAATGTCGTCCCTTATGTAAAATTAAGCTTTTCTCAGAAAGTCCGGCAATCGAGTCAATGTTTTTCCATGATCGCGGACAAATCCATATTGTTCGTATAGACCATGAGCATCCCGCGTCGACAAGATGCCGAATAAATTTCGGTAGTCATCGCTGGTGGTAATCGTTTCGATTAACTTCTTTCCTATGCCATGCCCACGGTAAGACTCATCCACAAACACATCGCATAACCAATACACGGTTGCGTCGTCGGTCACGACCCTTGCAAATCCGATCTGCCGCTTGTCGAGATAGGCTCCAAAGCATGTTGAGCCTTCTAGCGATTTCTTGATTTTCTCATCGGAGCGTTCGTTAGCCCAATAGCTTTGACGCAAAAATTGTACAATGACGTCCATATTCAGGAGGGAAGGGTCGCTGCTAATCAAAACCTGCTTTGTATCGATGTCCATCTTCACACCTTCAATTCCTTTTACCGGAGCCAAAAGCAATCACGTAATTATCCGGATCTTTGATCGCAAAATCCTTCCACACGCCCCAATCTGCTTCCATGAGCACAGGCTCCTGTACCACTTCGGCCCCGCTGGAGGTCAATTCTTCATATAATTCATCTAATTCTTGGTGCGTATCCACATAAGCGTATGTATCCCATGGCGTCTGTTGGTCCTTGCCTGCCGGATTCGGGTTAACGTCCGTAATCGCTGCCGCCTGAATCAGTTTGAAACCGAGCGCAAAATTATCCCTGACCGCCCAAACATCGTTCACTTCACAACCGAGCACCTCTTCATAAAACTGCTTGGATCGGGAAATATCGGATACCAATCGAACTTGTGCTGAGAATTGAATCTTGCTCATAAGATCATCTCCGGCTACTTTTCCTTCCATAATACAATCGTCCGATACGCTTAACAAGAACTTTTCGTAAGAGCTGGCACTAGGAATAAAATTCGATGGCAGGGTTGCCTGCATACGTGGTTTCCGAATATTCGCCCACCTTATATTCCGAGATGATCGTTGTCCAGAAGTTTTGCGCCGGCAGATTTTTTTCCAACCAAGCGATGCTCCACTTCCCCCTGAACCACTCGAATACTTGGAAAGCCGCCTGTTTGCCGATAGCCTGCTTGCGGTATTTCTTAAGAATAAAAAATTCTGCCATGGAGTAACCGGGATCTGAAAGATCTGAGGCTTCGATTTCCCTCACCAACACAAATCCGGCAAGCTTCCCGGATACTTTGACAAAGTAAGGGTGGCGTCCCTCTTCGGTCCAGTAATGGTCTAAATACTTATAATCGTAAAGACCGTGCTCGTTAACGTCATTATCGCTGTCATCCTCATACGGACTCATATCGTATTGATATAACTCCATGAGGCTGCGCAATACGCTCTTCTGTTCATATGAAATCCTTGCAAGTTTCACATTCTCACCTCTCATGACAACTCAGCCATTTTTAATTTTAACGAAACACCCTATTCCACATTCTATGTAACCAACCTGCTAGTTATATGTGAAGAAGGCAATGGTCATACCATCTTCTGGTCATAAACTAGCAATTTCCATCTATTGCTGAGCCATTCAATAGCTTGTAAAATATAACAGTTAATATATCACACATATTTAAGGAGAGAAACCCATGACGACAGTCCAACAGCAAGCAGCCAAGCGAGCCATGATCGAATGGCTGGCTAATGAACGAGAGCTTGGACATAAGCCCAGCAAAATCGAATTAGCAGGAGAATTCAATCTCCATGGCATGCATTACTACATATTCAAATATAAGAAGACCATGCTTGGTAAATGGCTGGTTGGCGTGTGCGGCGGTTATGAACATGCCTCGGACACCGAGCATTGCGGTCATGTATTCAGTGAGATGCAGCCTTATTATCCTGCTACCGCGGAGGAGCAAGCGATATCCATGGTCAATATGATCCGGGAGTATTGGATGCAGCAGGCGGCGCAGTATGAATCGGCGGAGAATCCAGAGGATAACGCGACAGATAACCAAACGTCATCCGGCATATTCAACGGCTTCGTGCTGTTGAACTCGCCCGAATGCGATCTGGAGCAGATCAGAGCTAATCTACTGCGCGATTGGAGCATCTCCTGCTCCCCCGAAAACAGCAGCGCCGAAGAGGAGAAGGAAGGAATGCTGGTCTTTGAGGCGGAGGGCTGCATGATTGCAGTCAGCTTCGTCGATGCCCCGGTGCCGGATGGCGAGGCCGAGCATTACGCTCAAGGGAACTACCTGTGGCCCGAGGCTGCCGAGGTCACCCAAACCCATGTCGCCCAGCTTATTTTGGCCGTGCTTAAGCGCTCCGCGTCTCCGCTGGATAGCGGCAAAGTGTTCGCCAAACTGGCGGCCAGCTGTCTGAAGCTGCCGAATGCCGTCGGGCTCTATTCGTCCGGCACCGTATTTCAGCCTGAGTTCTATATCGAGATGGCCGAGACGATGAAGACCGAGGATCTGTTTCCCCTGTTAAATCTCGTATATTTTGGTCTAGTTGGCACCGAAACCGGAATTAACGGATATACCTATGGGCTCAGAGCCTTCGGCAAGGACGAGATCGAGGTGCTGGACAGCCAGGCTACCCCTGCCGAGCTCCGTGAATTCCTGATGGACATTGCTTTATACATCGTGGAGCAGGACGTCACGCTAAGGGACGGGGAAACCATCGGCTTCTCCGCGGAACAGAAGCTTCCGATTACCCGCTCCGAGGGCGTGTATCTTCCTGATGATACTCTTAAAATCAAGTATTGAATTTAACGAATCAACTCTCCAACAAAGCATGCCAAGTCATCGATATGGACTTGGCGTGCTTTTTATATATATCCCACGAAATGCGCCTTTCTTAACGGCTTCCATTCCATGACGGAGCTTGCAACAGGCATACGCTGGCAGCCGCTATCATTTTGCCAAATTGCTCGATTTTGCTATAATATAAATTGCATTAAATCTATATTTAATGCAATTTCTGTTCTAAACGATTGGACGGGTGTGAAGCGATGAACTATACCGAAGTTTTTGAGCACTATGAGCGGGAAATGAAGCTGTTTCTCTCCTATATGAAGGATCGCGAATACGCCAAGGATACACAACAAGCCTATCTTCATGATATCAAGCACTTCCTGAACAGCCTTGAGGGGAAACCCATCACGGAAGTCACGGACATTGATGTGATGTATTATCTGACGCAGGTGCGGGAAAGCGGTGCCGGCGCGCGATATCGAAATCGCTGCCAGTCCGCCATCCGTCTCTTCTATAAAGTCATGATCCGTTTCAAATTGGCGAGCATCAATCCTGCCATGGATATCGAAAAAGCCAAGGTGGAGAAGAACCGTCAGCCTACCTATCTTCAAAAGCCGATTCTGGATGCTTGCCTGAATGGAATTGAAGGAAGATATAAAATCCGCGACGTGACCATCATCGCGCTTATGGCTTATGCGGGTCTTCGGGTTAGCGAGATCGTGAAGCTGAACCTATCGGACTTTGATATGGAGAACTCCAGCATCGCAGTGCTGGGTAAGGGCAATAAATGGAGATACATCCCCCTCCCCGCCGAATTGAACAAGCTGCTGCATATGTACCTCGAAGAACGGATGGTTCCCAGAAGCACAAAGGATAACGCCTTCTTCGTATCGCAGTTTCGGCGCAGAATCAGTAAACGCATGGTGCAGACGATAGCCGAGAAGACGTTTGAGGCGATGACCGAGCAGTTTCCGCAGTTATCCGGTCAATCTCTATCCGCTCATAAGTTAAGACACTCCTTTGCCACCGAGCTGCTGCGCAACGGGGCTGATCTGCGTGCTGTGCAGGAGCTCCTCGGACACGAGGATATATCCACCACGCAGATTTATACCCATGTGCTGGATGAGACAAAAGAACGCGCCATGAACAAAATCCGCCCGGCGATCCCCCTTCTCTTCTCGACTAAGCCGTAAAGGAGTTGCACAAATTCTTGTTTAACCGTGGTTACCGCTCCACATTCTACCTGCACATGAATATAGCAGCCACCATGGTGACTCTACAATTTCCGATTCCCAGTACCGTATGCAAACAAGCAAGCAAAAAGTCTCCTATCCTTAGGGGGCTTTTTTGCGGGAGGGAAAGATTCAACAAAAAAAGCCGCGAAATTCGCGACTTCATTTGCTTGAACAATGGCGAGTTTTACAAGCTCGTACACGTTCACAGCGGCGGGTGTTCCACTCCCATTTGTATCCACCCTTCCTTTGAAGGGCCATATACCGCCGGGATATTCAATCCCGCTTGTCGCATCAGAACGGTAACCTGTCCCCGATGGTGGACAATATGCTTGATCAATCCCATGAAGATGGTAGCATTGGATTCCTGACGACCGAAAGCATTCTGTACCTGCGTTAACGTCTCATCCGTCCATTGTTCTTCAACTGCTTTTGCTGCGTCGGAACTTAGAAGCTTAAACGTCTCCGCGATTTGCTTCGCTGCAGGTACTTCTGCTGAATTTGGTACCTGATCGATGACAAGGCCAAATTCAGACAAATATTCAGGAATATTCGTTACGAAGTGCCATGCAATCCTTCCGAGCGTCCTCCCTTCAGGATATACTTGCTGCTGTAAGGATTCATCCGTCAAACTGTCTAAAATTCTTTGCGTTAGAGCGGCTTCGTTCTTCCATTCCGTGATGAAATCGGCAACGGTTCTATACATGATAACCCCATCCCTCCTTGAGAAACTCGTTCTCTGCTTGGTAAAATCAGATACACGTTCCTTCCCCCCGAGAGAGGAAGTCGGATGACGTGCTCAATCCAATCATAATCGCTAATAGTGACAAGTATTGTCATCAATACAAGATTTTATTTGCGATCTTTGGAAGCGGGGCATTGGCTTCGACGACCACTTTCCAATTGTGATTGCATGAAGCCGTTATGAACCCACGTCCCGATATATACTCCTCCACTAACTCTGCGGTATCGATGAGAATCTCGCGAATCACTCTCTTGCCCCGGAACATGACGTAGTCTCCTCCTCCGCTAGCCCGGTAGCTGTTCATGACCACATCCAGCTCCTTCTCGTCCGGGAGATCCACTCCGTTGTATTTCAGCTTGATCACCCTGGATCCCGGGGGCTCCGCAATGTTTAGCGTATATTCAATGCCTTCCCACATGTCATAGTTATAATGCTGGGGTTTCGGCTCCAAGTATGCCGGATTTACGGCAGGGCTCCCGTTCGGGCCGACCACGAAATAGCAGGCCGCCTGCTCCAGCGCGGCCCGGATGTCTTTGCCGGTCAGGCGCAGCACGACCAGGGTATTCGGAAACATGAAGTTCGTAAGAATATCCCGCCTCGTAATGATCTCTCCAAAGCCCTTGGAAGTTTCGCTTAGTAAAGCCGCGCAGGAAACGTTAACCCCTGCAAATTCAAGCTGCACGCGATGAATGAACTCGATAAAAGGATGCTCCGCAAGCCGGCAGGCTGCCGGATCGCTCAGGCTCATGCTGCCGTGAACGCGTCCAATCGTTTCGTTGAGCCATGCCTGCGTCCGATCTTCGAGGTCACCGCTGGAAGAAAGCACGGTCTTATCGGCCGCCGTCCCGTGCTCCGGTCGCAGCAGCTCGGCTCGTTTCTCCACGATGGCCCAGCGTTCTTGTTCCCGAACGAGATCAACGCTGATCTTGCCGATAGCCTGGCCGTTGCAGCCTGGCTGAACGACCGCCACCCCATGCAAATGCGTACCCAGCAGGCGATGCTGGTGCCCGGTGATCAGCACATCGATGCCCTCCACCTCAGCACACATCGCATAGGCCTGATTTTCTCCCGTCAGATTTTCCGTCGGCTCCCCCGTCTTCATATCACGCTCGAATCCGCCGTGGTATGCCACAACCATCACATCGGGCCGTTCTTCCCTTCGGATGCGCGGCACCCATTCCTTGACGGTTTCCAATGCATCATGGAATTCCAGACCCTGGATGTGAAACGGGTTTTCCCATTTCGGAATATAGTGCGTCGTCACGCCTAGAACCGCCACCTTGATGCCGTTCAGATCCTTGATCAGGTAAGGCCGTCCGAAAGCCGGCTTCTTGCTGCCCTGCAGTCGGATGCCTGCCGACAGCCAAGGGAACACGGAACTTCGCACGACGTTGTCCACGGTTCCCATACCATAATTGAATTCGTGGTTTCCCAGCACCGCCGCATCATAACCCAGTCCATTCATAGCCGCAATCATGGGGTGTATCTCGGCATTGTTTTTTAATGCATAGGCAGCCAGCGGGGATCCCTGAATCACATCTCCGTTATCAATCAGCAGCAAGTCCGGATGTCTGCGCCGTTCATCACGGATCAGGGACGCCAGCTTGCCGAGTCCGATATCCCGTTCGTCCCGGGTTCGGTAATCGGTTGGATACAGATGCCCATGCAGGTCGCTGGTAGCCAGCACGGCGATCGTTCTTGTGATCGTCGATTTCATGCCATCCCTCCTGTTCGTACCTTCTCCTTGCTATTCTATCAACCGAAATGCAGCTTTATATTAAAATTCCAAAACTTTACAAAGAGTTATCAATTCATTGACAGACCATTAACACTCCGTCCTTATAGTGAAGCAGGTAAGACAAAATATGATATCTAGAAAACGGAGGTCATTGCTTTGAAAAAATGGATGAAATTCACGATGCCCCTGCTCTTATCCGTCGCTGTCCTCAGCGGATGCGGAGGGAATGCCGACACCGGCGGCAAAGCCGCTGCCAACGCGAGCCAGGAGAAATCGCAAGGTACGAATGCGGACAGCAGCCCAGCATCGGAACCGACCGGATACGTCCCTGAAAAATTGACGGTGCAATTCGTCCCTTCCCAGAATGCGGACACGCTTGAGGCCAAAGCTAAACCGCTCGAGAAGCTATTGTCCGATAAAGTCGGCATCCCGGTAGAGGTCAGCGTATCGACCGACTATAACACCATCGTAGAAGCAATGGCTTCCAAGAAGGTGGACGTCGGCTTCCTGCCGCCCACCGCCTATGTTCTAGCCAAGGAGAAAGACGCTGCCGAAGTCATTCTTCAGGCCCAGCGTTTCGGCGTTAAGGATGAAACCGGCGAACCGACGGAAGAGCTTGTTGATTTTTATAAGGCGATGCTGATCGTGAAAAAAGACGCTGCCATTCAATCCGTGGCTGATCTGAAGGGAAAGAAAATCGCCTACCAGAACGTCTCGTCTTCTGCCGGCTATGTATGGCCGGCTGCGGTCTTGATGGATAACGGAATGGATCCGCTGAAGGATGTTCAGCCGGTTACGGTCAAAGGTCATGACCAGGCAGTGCTTGCCGTGCTGAACGGCGATGTCGACGCGGCAGCCATCTTCCAGGATGCCCGCAATGTCGTCAAGGGGGATTACCCGACCGTGTTTGAAGATACGCGTGTGCTGACCTATACCGAGAAGATTCCGAACGATACGATCAGCGTGCGTTCCGATATGAACCCCGAATGGGTGGAGAAGCTGCAAAACGCGTTTATCGAGATCGGACAAGACGAGGAAGGCCACAAAATCATTTCCGAAATTTACACGCATGAAGGTTATGTCAAATCGGACGACACTCAATTTGAGATTGTCCGGGAATATGGCGAAAAGGTAAAGACCGAGTAAAAGATAAGGGACTGAAAGCCATGATTGAAATTCGCAATGTTTCAAAAACATACGCTAATGGAACCAAGGGATTACATCATATAAATCTGACGATCGGCCGCGGCGAGTTCGTGGCGATCGTCGGGTTGTCCGGTGCCGGTAAGTCGACCCTGCTGCGGTCGATGAATCGGCTTCATGACATTACCGAGGGTGAAATCGTGATCGGCGGCCAATCGATAACATCGGCCAAGGGCAAGGAGCTGCGCCGCATCCGCCGGGATATCGGGATGATCTTTCAGAGCTTCAACCTGGTGAAGCGCTCTTCCGTGCTTCGCAATGTGCTGGCCGGACGCGTTGGCTACCATTCCACCCTGCGCACCCTATTGGGCCGTTTTCCCAAGCCCGATATGGACTTGGCCTTTCAAGCGCTGGATCGGGTAGGCATTGTCCAAAAGGCGTATGCCCGCGCGGACGAGCTATCCGGCGGACAGCAGCAGCGGGTCGCAATCGCCCGCGTGCTGGCGCAGGAGGCCAAGATCATTCTGGCGGACGAGCCGGTGGCTTCCCTGGATCCTTTAACCACAAAGCAGGTCATGGATGATCTGAAACGGATTAACGCGGAATCCGATATTACGACCATCGTGAATCTGCATTCGATCGATCTGGCTAGGCAGTACGCTACGCGGATTATCGGTATGCGCGACGGAGAAATTGTTTTTGACGGCCCCGTGTCGGACGCGACGGACGAGCGATTTACGGAAATATACGGACGGCCATTCGGCAAGGATGGAATATTGGAGGAAACGGCGGTATGAAGATGGAACTCGATACGGCGCCATTCGAGCAACCGGGGCAGCCTCCCCTGCTCCGTCCGAAACCACCGGGCAAACTAAAGCATTACTTAACGGCGGCTTTCCTGCTGCTTCTGGTATGGGGCAGTTCGCTTCAGACGGATGCTACCTTCAAGGCGCTTGTGGAAGGTCTGCCGAACATGCTCGACCTGCTGCGGGAAATGTTCCCGCCGAGGTGGAGCTATCTCGACAACATCTGGCAGGCGATGCTGGAGACGATACGCATGGCGCTGATCGGGACCACGCTTGGCGCCTTTTTGGCGGTTCCGGTGGCGCTGCTATGTGCAGGCAATCTGATCAAGAGCCGCTGGATCACTTATCCGGTCCGCTTTTTGCTGAACTTGGTCCGTACGATTCCGGACCTGCTGCTCGCCGCTTTTTTTGTCGCGATACTGGGACTCGGTCCACTGCCGGGAATCTTTGCCCTATCCGTTTTTTCGCTGGGCTTGATCGCGAAGCTCACCTATGAAGCGCTGGAAGCAATAGATCCCGGTCCTCTGGAGGCCATGACTGCAGTCGGTGCAAATCTGGCACAGTTGATCGTGTATGGCGTCTTCCCGCAAATTCGGGCGCATTTCGCTTCCTTCACCTTGTACACGTTCGAAATCAACATCCGTGCCGCTGCCGTACTCGGTCTGGTAGGGGCCGGCGGCATCGGTCATTATTATGAAGTGACGCTCGGCTTCTTCGAATATGACAAAACATGCATGATCATCATCTTCACCCTGGTTATGGTCTTACTGATCGATTACCTTAGTACGAAATTGCGGGAGAAATGGATATGAGCAAATCATGGAACAACGTCGTTCCCCAACCGAAAAAAAGCCGCCTCCGCTTACTGATCTACGCCCTGCTTGCCGTTGTTTATATCTGGGCCTTTGCGGGCATTCCGTTCTCCGGGATCAAGGAGACCGCCGGTCAGGTGACGAAGGCCATATTCTCCGGTTTGTTTTCGCCGGATTGGGATTTTGTCTACTTGCCAGGCGGAGAAGATCTGCTTCGGGGCTTGCTTGATACGCTGGCCATTTCCATATTGGGGACGGTCATCTCGGCATTGATCTGCATCCCGTTCGCTTTCTGGGCCGCAGCTAACATGAGCCGGACGGTATTCGCTTCCGGCTCCGGCAAAACGCTGCTCAGCTTGATCCGCGTTTTTCCCGAAATCGTGATGGCGCTGCTGTTTATCAAGGCGGTCGGGCCCGGATCTTTTGCCGGCGTACTCGCATTAGGTCTGCATTCCGTCGGCATGCTAGGCAAGCTGTTCTCCGAAGAGGTGGAGCAGATTGATACGGGTCCGACCGAGGCACTGATCGCCGCGGGGGCGACGCGGCTGCAAATGGTGCGATTCGCCGTACTGCCGCAGGTGCTGCCGGGTTTTCTCTCGTATATCCTTTACCGTTTCGAGATTAACCTCCGCTCCGCCACCATCCTCGGGGTCATCGGCGCAGGCGGCATCGGCACACCGCTCATTTTTGCGCTGAGCTCACGGAACTGGGACCGCGTCGGCATCATTTTGCTCGGCATCATCGTGATGATCACCGTGGTCGATTTCATTTCGGGATCACTCCGGAAAAAGCTGGTTTAACCAAACCGTGAATAACTTTGGAAGCATCCTCCATACTAGGGAAGAACAACATATTTGAACCTAGGAGGAACCCTAATGCTCGACAACTTGGAAAGCGACTACGACTGCTCCAAAGCCGGCGACGATCTCCATCAACTTAAGCAAGAGCTTGCTGCGTTGCGGGGACAAGGCACTGGAGACTCGGAAACGCAGGAACGATTGAACC
The DNA here is from genome assembly GCF_000204455.1 of Paenibacillus sp. HGF5. Classification (NCBI taxonomy): domain Bacteria; kingdom Bacillati; phylum Bacillota; class Bacilli; order Caryophanales; family Paenibacillaceae; genus Paenibacillus; species Paenibacillus sp. HGF5. The sequence goes on from NZ_AEXS01000026.1 coordinate 60,071, forward strand.
GATTGGAGAATCAAATCTCCTTCATCATGAACAAGTGCGACATTCATCATTAACGTGCAACCTCCCTCTTATATTCGAGATCTGTTATGATCTTGCCAATAACAATGTCACACCATTGATTGGCATGGATCTTCAAATCCCCTCCATGATTAAAAAAACCTCGTATCCGTGAAGGATACGAGGTTTTTAAGTTATTCCTTGTTGACCAGCAGATAGAGTATCGTCTACTTTTCCACGTATTCCGTAGTAAATGCACATCCCGCGCTTCTATAATAGAGACTGCCGAGTCATCATTTTATCAACCAATGTTATTTCCTTTCCTCCAGCTTACATCGGCTATAATCCAAAGTAACATAGCGATCGTTTAAGAAAAAAAATATACAAGAACCCGAACCTTTTTTCGATACAGAGACAATATAGGGTGTAAGCTGCTTACCCAGGAGGGCCCTCTGAATGCAAAGTGAATATATGTTCCAATTACTCAAACAAATGAAAGACGGTGATCAACTGGCATTTCATACGATGTATGATGCCACCTATCAGGACGTCTACCGGACCGTTTCCTTTCTGGTGGATCATCCGCAGGACCGGGAAGATGTCATGAATGAGATTTATATGCAAATGTGGACGTCGCTGGCCAATTACGATACGAACCGACCTTTCCATTTCTGGCTGCATGGCCTCGTCATCCGTCAAGTACAAAGATTTCGAGTCAAGCGCTGGCGGAGATTCCGAATTTTCGAGCGCATTCGTGCCTTCTCCCGGGAAGAGTCGCATTGGGATCAACCTTCGGTGTTGATGGACGGGACGAACCAAATGATATCGCAGGCCATTCACAAACTGACGGATAAACAGCGAACGGTCATTATCCTCCGCTTTTTTCACGACTATACGCTGGAGGAGATTGCGACCCTACTCGATATTCCGCTGGGTACCGTCAAGTCCAGATATCATGCGGGCATCCAGGCGCTTCGAAAAAACATATGGAATCTCCCCCCGGAAAGGATGGAAAAGATCAATGACTATTGAACGCAAAATCCGAGAGCATCTGCGCAAAGAAGCAGAAACGTTGGATTGCCCTCAAGCCATTACCCACCGAATCGAACAATCCTATACACAATATTTGCAAAGACAAAGGAGTGGAAAAACCATGAAAAAACGTTTTATAGCTGGAATAGTAGCAACGGCGATTTTGATTCCAACCGCAGCATTTGCTGCACCTACCCTGATTGAAATGCTGACCAGAACGCCGATGACCATTGAACAAGTCAAGACGGATGAGATTGGCAAAGCTACCCTTGAGAAGCTGTACCGCGCATTTCCCGAAACCAAAAAGTTTGAGATCATCGATGCAAGCACCGTTCAAGGTGTCCAAACCAGCATCATCCTCCAGGAAAAAGGAGGAACCGGCAAAAAGATAGCCCTTCATACCAACAGTATGACGGGTGAGATCGAACACGTGATTCAAGAGAATTGGGAGCCTAAGGAGAAGCCGCTCACGGCTTTAACAGAACAGGAAATCAAGTCGAAGGTCGATCATCTGATCCATGCGTTATACGGCAGCATCAAAGCGTATGAGTTTGCTATGGAGCCAATGGAGAACCCGGATCAGAAAACGTTGATGCTGAATTACACCCAAAAGGGATCAACAGTCCCCTTCTACCAGGTACTGGTTCAGGACCAATCCATCAGTCTTTCGCTGATTGGAGGTGAAACGTCGTCATCAGACGATAAAGTAGAAGGTTTCTTCACTACGAATGGCAAGCCTGATTATTTTGCAGATGCCTTTTTGAATGACGACAAACTTTTTTCCTTACTAAACATGAGCCCAATTGAATTAAAACAAGAATTAGCTAAAGGTAAATCCGTAGTGGAGATTGCAGCATCCAAAAATGTATCGAAGCAGCAGGTTGTGGATGTCATTGCACAATCACAGGTTGATTTACAAATCCAAAGCGAAGCGAATGGCGAACCTCCTGCCAACAACCTTTCAAATGATCAAATGTTAAAAGCTATTGAACCGAAAGTATTGCAAGTTATTGAATACAAAACGGTAACGCCATCGAAGAAATAACTCATTGATTCAACAAAAAGCCGGATTCCTTCATGAAGGAAAACCCGGCTTTTTCATTTGAATCCATTCTATACATACATTTTCGTTAAAGGGCTGGCCCCCCTTTTACTTCTTTGATAAATTCGCTAAAGGTTTCTGCAATGTCCTTGTACTTGGTATGATGCAGATAATGTTCTCCTTCAAGGGGTATTACTTTTCCGTGGTCAGAATCCTTTACCTGCTCTTCATGTAATGGAATCCAGGTTGGAAAGTCCGGATTATCCGCTTGTACAAAGAGAAGAAGCGGAAGATCTTTAGGGAAGGTTAAATCTTGTGCCCCTTTAAAATTAGAGGGAATATGCTCCATCTCGTTAAATATCGTGGCGGTTAACGCGTTTTTATTCGTAATCAATCTCATTTGTTCTTTGGTATGGTCATCAAATGCTAGAGCAGCATAGGGATCGGGACCGAGCTTCATCATCAATCGCATAAGACCTGATTGTTTAAGAAACGCAAACTTTTTCATTGGGAATGTAACGTCCATGCCTGGTTGTGTCGGAACACTGCTATCAATGCCGACAAATGCGGTTACCTCGTTTGGATATTTGCTCACATAATCAATTCCGTAAATGCCTGCAATGGAATGGCCCATGAGCGTATAACGGTTAATATTAAGCTGCTGCAGAGCTTCATGGACTTCACTTACGATGTTATCCGCGGTTCGTTCTTTATCGGTTCCATCACTTAAGCCATAACCAAAAGGCTCAATGGCAGCAACTCTATAAAATGGAGATAATTCATCGATCAGCAGCTTAAAATCAAGAGCGGGTGCTGCTGTTCCGGCACCTGGAAGGAGTACAATCGTTTCTTCGCCTGCTCCTTGAATATATACATTCATATTTTTGCCATCGACAGATACCTGTTGGCCATAGGGCTCTATTCGCTTCGCTTCGGAATGGCTGCTGATCACATTGCTGATATAAACAATGCCTAGAAAAAGAATGATGGCAATAACGATTGCTGCAATGATTTTAAGCACTATACTTCGTGCTTTCTTGGATTTCTTCCCGTTCCTCGTATTCATTTTCTCAGTTTGTGCCACGCTCATCTTCTCCTGTCCTGATCGGTTGGTTAGGCTTCCTCCATGTGCCGCTAATGAAATCTTAACCAATGAAGATGTACTCCCCGTAACGACAATATGAACGGAGTATGAACTGGCAAAAAAAACTACGGTCTCACGTGCAAGGAAGTTTGCGCATGAGCCGTAGCTTTGAGAATAATGGAATTTTAGGCTATGAATCTAATGAGTCCGTCAGCATGATATTGGTATGGATGACGGCGAATAAATAATCTGCTATGGATTAAGGAGCGTTGCTGCATCACGTATCAAATATTCCGCAATCTCGGTGGAGATAAACTTCCCTTTTTGTGCATGTACTTCTGAAATGAAACTGCTCAGGTTTTGTTTTTGCAATTTTTTCAGCAGACTGTTAGCAATCCCTTTGTTGTTGATTGTTCCCTCGTCTGCGAAACGTTGAACCAGTTCCTCAAGAGAGGCATAACTTGTTTTCACTTGGAAGTCTACGGATTGTGTAGATGCATTCCCTGCTAAGTCCATAGCCTTTATCGTAAATGTATGTGTACCCAGCTCAAATTTATATAAAGCTATATCCATTAGATCCGTTATGACCTTCCCATCCAGCATGACTTCGGTTTTTGCTTGGTCGATACCCGACAGCGTGTCGGCCATTTCAAATTCGGGTTGAAACACACCCGTGTTGAATTCGGAGGATGCGACTTGGTTTATCGTAAGCTCCGGAGCCGTCCAATCCACCGTAATATGGCTGGAAGCTTGAAAATCACCGTCGTCCGTCGTGGCCGTGATGATAGCCCTTCCTTCCCCTTCTGCAGTCACGATGCCATGATCGTCTACCGTTGCCACCCGCTCTTGATTCGTGCTCCATGACATATTCTTATTGGTTGCATGATCCGGCAAAACCGTTGCTTGGAGCTCTACGCTTCGTCCGGAAGAGGAATTAAACACGAGCTCCGGTTTGTCCAACGTAATGCCTATAACGGGGACGTTATTAGAGGTATGCTCAACAATGAGTTCATTTAATGCAATGTTCCCCCATATCCGATTCCCGTCATTCACCTTTAGTCGAAGTTTATAGGCGTTTACCGTTGGAAAAGAAACGCTCTGGTGCTCTTTGGTGCTGTCATTAAACTCCCATTCGATCGATGCGTCAGATAAAGCCGTTACCCAGCGGCTACCGTCGAAATACTCCACGTCAAAATTAGTTATGCCTTGGCCGATTCCAAAAAACGTAACTAACGTAACCTTGTTGACCGGTACGCTATGATTGCCGTAGTCAAGGGTAATATAACCTGGGAAGGTAATATCACCGGTACTTCCCCATGCAGAGTTCAAATTGTTGTCGATGATGCTGGTAATGGTGCCTGCCCCCGTAGCAAAGGTTGTGGTGACCATATCTTTGGAAAGTTCAGGATTGTTATACAATTCAAGCTCGTTCAGTGCGATTCGCCCCGATTGGTTAGCACCGTCATGAACCTTCAATCTGATTTTAGAGAATCGAGTAAGTGGGAATTCCACGGATTTGATCTCGTTTGCCCCCGTGTTCAGATCCCAAGTCAGATTAATATTTGTACGCAGGGGAATCCATCCCGAACCATTGTTGTATTCAAGATCAAAGTTCGTGATTCCCCATTCTTGCCCGTATCTAGTATTTAACTTCAATTGGTTGGCCATCAGCGTTTGCTCGCCGAAATCGAGCGTGATATCGTTCGGAAATGAAGGCGTAATGCCGGTTTCCCATGCCGTGTCATATTCATTATCGATGATATGTTCGATCGGACCTGAAGAGGACGATTCAAATGTCGTACTAGCAGCTGCCTGCGTAGCCAGATTGTCAACAGGTGTGCTGGCTGGACGTTTCGGAACGATGACGATCGGATCAGGCATGTTCCCGGCTGGTGGCACACTGCCCTCGTATTCGTGGGCACCGATATCGGGAGCGCCATTATATATCGGGTTGCCGAAATAATCCCGCCCTCCGTTATCGCTTACGCGAATGCCTGCTCCAATGAGTGGCGAATTCGCTTGCAATTGGTACCCATGTACTGTATCCATGCCATTCCCGCCGCTGCCGGGATCAACGAATCTTGGATCGTCCGTTATCTTATGGGCATCGGCCTGCACCAGTGTGTTCCCTCCGTAATATGCGTTGTAGTCAAACGTCTGGCCCGTCAAGTCCCATCCCTTATCGCCGACGCTGTAGTACACATTATTATAGTTATGAATGTTGCGCGGAGCACCCGATGCCTTGGTGAAGTAATCGCTCATGACCGGGTTGCCGGATGATTTCCCTACGTATATCGTATTATTGTAGTTATAGACGTTATCAATGGAACCGCTGTATCGGAATATGCTTTTTCTGTCGTTTTGGCTAATGTTATATCTAACGATGGTATTGATTGTGTAGTACGTGTCGTTTACGAACAGCATAAAGCCGCCAGCGTTATCATGACTGTAATTGTACTGAACCAACGAATTGATGTTTCCTGCATCCACGTCGAAGCCATGCCCGTCTTCCGCACCGTTCACGCTGGCAAACGATTCGTTGAATTGAACAAGATTATTGTCCGCATACGCCCACCAAATGGAAGCGTTGGTTGCCAAATACGTAGCTTGTTGGACGGTGTTGCGCTCGACTACCGCTCCATCGGTGACATTCCACGCGATGCCGCCCGTTGCTGCTCTGATGACCGTATTATTGGATATTTTCACTTGAGTAGACGGCGTCCAAGGCCCGTATGGTTTAGGTACCCAAGGCCATAAATCGCCCATTCCGTAGCGCAAGATACAATTGGAGCCAATGTATATGCCATAGGCATCCACGTCCGTCAGTATATTTCCGTCAATGAGAACATCGTTAAAAGCACTGGGTGTCATCGACCCAACCGAATCGAAAATAATCCCCCCGGAGCGTGTGGTATACGATCCATCGACATCATGGATGTTCATGTTTTTGATATAGATGTGATTTAATAAACCAGCTTCCTCATTCAAGATATAAACACCGCGCCTTTGGCCCCGCGGATTCTCCCAATCTCGATCAAAAGGCAGCGGCGAGCTGTTTGTTACCTCTAGGTTGTTGATTTCCCAGTACTCCTGGTTTTTCAAAAATACGGCTTCCAGTTCGGACGTAATTCCTGCGATTAATGGTTTGCTTCCGGAACCGTACATATCGATAATGATCGGATTTCCGCTTGAACCTGAACCTTTAGGCCACAGTCTGCCGTTCCAACTCTCCCCGGCTTTGAACAAGATTTTGTCGCCTGGGGCAAAGGTAGTCGCGTTCACTTTATCCAACGATCTCCATGCAGAGTCTTGACTTGTGCCGTTATTCCCATCATCTCCCCCTGTGTTGTCCACATAATAAGTGGTTCCCGCAGCTAAAGCGGTCGACGGTGAAACGGTAACCCAATTGCAAACGAAAGAAAAAATCGAAACCATACAGATAAGCTTTTTGAAAAACGATTGGCTCAATCCTCTTCATTCCTTTCATTGTTATATATGTAATGCCAAATCGGCGATTACATCAGGAATTTTCTGTACAACTCCTCATTCAATACAACCTTCGCATCGGTTAACCGCTGACGTACGTACTCCTCATATTGGTTATCGATATAGTCCTTTAACACTTGTTCTCTTATACCGTCAAATCCCAGATACTTGGAACCTAACTGATCTTTCTCCATGCACAGCATGAGATAGAAGCTGCCGTTCTCTTCAATAATTTCGCTTACCTCTCCTGGAAGAAGGTCAGCCGAAGCTTGGGCTACCGGACTTCTGACATTGTGTCTGTAACTATCCAAGTTATAGACCTGCTCCGTAACCCGGTCATCTTGTTTAATGTCCTTTACGGCTTGCTCAAAAGAAACCCCGGATGAGATTTTCTCCCTAGCCGTCTCGATCTTCCGTTTCTCCTGCGTTTTGAGAAGTGTATCGACATTCCGATTGGCATCCAGAAAAGATAACGATAATTGTCGTACCTTCACCGTTGCGGGTGCATGGTACAACCTTCTCTTGTTCGCCTCGTAAAACGTGATCAGCTGTTGTTCACTCGGCTTCCAGTCATGTTCCATCAGATGGTTCTTGACCGATAAGACCGTGTTCGCCAACACGTATTCATAATAGGCTTCCTCCGTATATTGAGCAGGACCGAAAATTACCTGATGATTCTTGATGGCTTGTTGCCTTCTCTGATTTTCAAGGTTGAAATTTTGCATAAAACCGGCGTAACTGATATCGGGGAGCACTCCCTGCTCTTTGGCAAGGATCTGTCGAATTTTTTGATTGATGCTATCTTCGAGCGCCTTCTTTTTGATCAACTCGAGCGGAATCTCGTTACCTCCGTATGGCGTAGTCCAAAAAGCTGCCGACGGTGCAGCATCATATTTTTCATGGAAATACTTGATGATACCGGCTCGATTGGCATCGATGGCTCTTTGAAATTCGCTTACATGAATCTCTACTCCGTCAACTGTCGCGATATAAGCGTCTTCATGATGTGTTTGTGTAAATGCAGGCTTTGCGATTAAAAGGATCGTCACCACGATCAAGATGAAGAATCCGGCTATGAACAGCCATTTCAGACTGCAAAATTTATGTACCATCAAACCCATCAGCACCCTCGTCAATAGATTTTTAATGAAGACGATTCTACCAAGGCATCTCCAAAATATGTATAATTCATTATAATTTCCATAAGTAAGCGCTATCAATTTCTCCTTTTTTACTTTCCTTTCACTTTCTTTACTTGTTCCCACGCATAAAAAAGCGGCAGAGGATTCTTTCCTCTGCCGCCTTCTCTTTCTAAATTAGGTTTTCTTGTTTGCAGCCATGCGGCTCGCAACCGGATCATGACACCATGTCCAGCTTGTCCGATTACCGTGAAGTTGAAGCCCTTCATCCTTCCGTTATCCGACTCTGCTCTCTTTTTTGAATTTCATGATGGACCAAACAACCAATAGCAGCAGTACGGCCAGACATACGCTGATGCTGACCCGGTTCTGACCGTCAATAAGAAACAGGACCGCGATCACTGACAAGCAGAGGGCAGTTACCCCGGTAATGTAGGGGAACCCCCATACCTTAAAGCTGGGCTGCTTCGGATAAGCTTTGCGGAGTTTCAGCTGCGAGAAACAAATGCAGATCCATACCAGCACAACGACGAAGCCTGGGACCGCCATCAAAACCCGGAACAGCTGGTCTTGCGCGATCAATCCAAGCAAGGAACCTGCTAATAGTATGATCGCGCAGAGTTTCAGCGTATTAAGCGGTATGCCTTTGTTCGTGGTTTTAGCCAGGCTCTTGGGCGCCTCTCCGGCGGCTGCCATGGAATAAATCATGCGCGTCGCGCCATAGATGCCGGAATTGGCTGCCGACAGCACGGCCGTCACGAGAATAAAATTCATGATGTGGGCCGTACCCTGAAGCCCGGTAGCCGACAGCACTTGAACAAAAGGACTCGTCTCTCCGCCGAGCTGGTTCCACGGAATCAATCCGCATATAATCAGAATCGGCAGCGTGAAGAACAAAATCACCCGTAAAATAAAATTGCGCACGACTTTCGGCAGGATTTTGTCCGCATGCTCGGTTTCGGTCAATGTGAGTCCGATCAGCTCGGAGCCGCCGTACGAAAAGGTAACGACCAGCAAGGCGGAAAAGATGGCGAACCATCCGTTTGGCAGGAACCCGCCGTGCGCTGTGAAATTGTGAAGGTACGGGGGAGCGGAGCTCGGAATCACTCCGAACATTAGTAAGCTCCCGAGCACGATAAAGATAATAATCATGGCGATTTTGATGCCAGCAAGCCAGAACTCTACTTCGCCAAAGCTTCCGACGCTCATCATATTAATGAGAATAATGAGCGCTGCGCTTGCCAGGCTCAGCATCCACAGCGGTACGTCGGGAAACCAGTACTGCAGAAAGCTGCCTGCCGCAATCACTTCGATCACGCAAACCGACAGCCACATAAAACAATACATCCAGCCCATGACAAAGGATACCCGCTCTCCGAACGCTTGCCGAACAAAGTCCTTCATGTTTCGACCCGGATATACCGTAGCCATCTCCGTCATGGCACCCATCACGACCAACAGCAGCAGTCCCGCAAAGATATAAGAGAAAATCACGCCAGGTCCGGCGAGACCGATCGTCTCGGCGCTTCCCTTAAATATGCCGGTGCCGATGACGCCGCCCATAGCCATAAAGCTGATATGCCTTGGCCTCAATTTCTTCTGTAGTGAATCTTCATCTTGTATTGCCATATGCATATCCTCCTGATGACGATCGTATAAACCCAATGATTAGTATAACCTTTTCGGTAAAGGAAGCAAAAAGAAATTATTAGTTTACATAATATTTATTACGGTAACTATTCATTCTCTGAGTCCAATTCATGGATTTTGGAGACCAGGTCTTCCGAATTGGTACGGAACGTTTGGTTCGAATCGGTCCAGGCCGATTTCAGAAAATAGGACGCATGAAACCGCCATCCTTGATGATCCGGATTAAAATCCAATTGAATCTCGCGCCCCGGCCTTCCCCGGTACACTCTCGAACCGGGTTTGCGCCAGCTGCCGATTTGGGTGATCCTGTCCGGTTTCTGGCCCGTGATATATGTAAACCGGTTATTGTAGGGGATATCCTTCAAATAGAATTTGGGACACCCCACGGCAAACACCTGAACTTCCTGCAATCCAAACTTCTCTTTCATATATAATCCTGTCCGGTAGGCAACTACGCCTCCAGCACTGTGCCCAATCAGGATCAGGCGGTCGCAGCCTGCGGCATGGTCGCGGAGGATCTCCGCAGCGTTGATTACTCGAAGGGAGCACTCACGCGCCAGATCATAGCCGACTTGAGTAAGCTGCCGGGCCAACAGACGGAATAAAGCGGCCCCCTCCCTGCCGTTGGCCATCCCGTAAGGAAAGATCATCACAATTTTGGCATTTGGGTATCTTCGGGCTATTTCGCTGGCTGCGTCTTCAAAGTTATTCCGATAGGTCAGAACACCGGCAAAAAAACAAACGACCGAACTGCAATCCAGGGAACAGGTACTATGGGGGGATACAAATGCTTCTGTCATGTTTCTCAAAGCCCCTCCTAGATCGTTTCAAAATTCCTTGTACAATATAATAAACCCTCATGATTACAATGCATCCGTATCTGCATTGTATCATGAGGGTCCTGCTTTCTTTCAATCGGTTCGTCTTATTTTTTGGCAGCCAACCATTGGGACAGTACATTAATTTCGTCTTCCGTCAGCTTGCCTTGGAATGCCGGCATTCCATTGCGCCCATTCGTGATGATGCCGGCAATTTGGCTGGCATCATATTTGGATCCTACGTTTTGCAGGCTGGGAAAGCTTCCGCCTCCGCCTAAATCGGTAGCATGGCAAGCCATGCAGTTGGCATTGTACAGTGACATGGCTTCATCGTTGGTGGCATCCCCGCCGGTTGCTCCTTCCGGAGCTTGCCCGCCGTTTTCTGCAGGAGCTGGAGCAGGCTCGGATGTATTATTGCCGCCGCATGCTACCGCTGCAAAAGCAAAAGTTGTCAATAGCAGTACAAACAGTAACCCTTTTTTGAACATTTCTGAAACTGCCTCCTTTTGTATAATGCAAGCTATACTAACAGCCCGCCTTTTTTGCTGTATTCCACAATTCCCTCCGCTGTGCGATAAGCAAGAGCCCCGACCGTCCCGGTCGGATTATAGCCGCTATTATGCGGGAAAGCGGATGCGCCTACCACAAACAAATTTTCCATATCCCACATTTGCATGTAGTTGTTGACGGCCGAATTGCCAGGGTTCTCTCCCATAATGACCCCGCCGGTATTATGAGTCGATTGGTATGTCGTAATTTCGTAAGGTCCCAGTTCCTTCAATTTCATAATGTTCTGGCCTCCCATCTCCTGCACAATCTCCGCGCAGCGATCGGAAAGGTACCTGGCCAACTGGCGGTCCTGCTCTTCGAAATCAAACGTGATTCGAATCAACGGGTCTCCGAATGCGTCCTTATAGGTTGGATCCAAATCCAGATAGTGATGCCGGAAAGGCATTGATGAGCCCTGAGAGCCTACGGACAGCACGCTGTTTGCATACTTCAAGGAATTCGCCTTAAACTCTTTTCCCCAACGCGGTGATTCTTCCGGAACCGGATTGTTTTGAATGGGTCTTTGTCCGGTTATGGTGTGGGCAATGTTCCCCCCATGAATGAACTTCAAGTCCGAATGATCGAAATTGTCGCCGTTAAAATCGTCCAGACCCATACCTAGGCTTCCCGCACCGGCAAACAGATTGAATTTATCCTCAAAAAATCCGGCGGCATTCCCCTTGATCACCTGATAGGCATAGTTTTTGCCAATCACGCCCGTCCCGCTGGACGAGTCGTATGGTTTGCCGATTTTAGAGAGGAGCATCAAACGGGTATTGTTAAATACGTATCCCGTGGATACTACGATATCCGCCGGTTGTTCGATTTCCTCTCCGGTCGTGAGGTCCGTGTACATGACGCCCGTTGCCTTTCCGCCCTTATGCAGAATTCTTCTAACATAAGAATGGGTTCGGATTTCGAACTTTCCGGTTTTTTTCGCAACAGGAATTACGGTAACGACAGGATCCGCTTTCGCTCCGTATTCGCAGCCAAACCGCTCGCAGTATCCGCAATACTGGCATGCGGCTCTTGATATGCCATCCGGATTCGTGTAGCTTTCTGACAGATTGGCAGAAGGAACCGTATACGGATTGAGCTTCAGGTTTTTCGCAGCATCCGCAAACATCTTCATGGATGGCGTGTGGAGCATGGGCGGCGTAGGGTACGGATTCGAACGTTTCCCTGCCAAGGGGTTTTCCTCGCCCGAGATGCCGGTCGTCTTCTCGAACTTATCAAAATACGGCTCGAGCTGATCGTAGGTGATGCCCCAGTCCTGGATCGTCATTTCCGGCGGTATTTTATCTTTCCCATAACGCTCTTCCGTCATGCTCCGGATTTTAAAATCGTAGGGCAGGAAACGGAACGTTTGCCCGTTCCAGTGCACGCCGGCTCCTCCCAGTCCCTCCCCTAACAGAAACGACCCGTACTGCCTCATCGGCAGTGCACGTATTTTTTCGGTGCTGCGAAAGGTAATCGTTTCTTTGGAAAGGTCCTGCATTAAATCGTACCGAAGCGCGTAACGGAGCTCATCGTGAGCCATGTAGTAGTCTTCCGTTACCCTTTCTTTGCCTCTTTCCAAACCGACGACGGATAAACCCTTCTTGGTCAATTCCGAGGCGATAATCCCGCCAGCCCAGCCGACGCCGATAATGACAACATCCGTTTTCGGTAATTTTTTGGCCATTTGTGTACTCCTTTCGCTATAGATGAGCTGTTATAGGTGGTCCTTTAAACTCTTCGGCGGGATGACGGTGAAATTCTTCTCAATAATATTCGTGTAAGCCATTTGGTTACCCGGATATTGGCGCATCGTCCAGCCCTGCATATTTTTATTGCCACCGTATAGGGGATCGCTGTAGACTCCTTCCAATGTGCTGCTGCGAAGCAGGTTGAAGAACCCGCTGGCCGAGATTGTTGTCAATTTGACCTCGTCGTTCTGAAAGGCAGTTAACACGGCATCCTGTTCCTCCGGCGCCAGGCTCGGGAAGTCTTTTTGATACTTTTTCTGACTGTAGTTTTGAATCTCGCGGAGACCGATGTAGAATATCTCTCGCCGTCTTAATCGGCCCTGATAGCCTTGCGTTTTCTCTCCAACATAGAAAGGGGGCTGCATATAATCTCTTGCATTGAAACCCCAATCACCGGCCAGCTGGTGGTCGATGAAAAATGCAGCGCCCAGCTCTTTGGCTCCAGGACCATTGTCATCCGCCGGAAAAATGCGCTCTACGGCTGCCTCCGTGATCCTATATTGTTCTTGGTTAAAGAACATTAACGCTTGGTTGTAGTTGTTTTCATTCTGCGCAGGCGCCGGTGCTGCAGGCGGAGTTTTCTGCTTTGGCAGAAGATATCCGAGTACACCGCCCAGCACGACACCTCCCACGGCATAACCGGAGTTTCTCAGGAACTTCCGCCGTGACATCGTCTGCGAGCCGTCAGGCTTCGCTGGTTTGGTTTGTTGTTGGTCTTGTTCGCTCAAACTTTCAGCACCCCTACTCTTCATCATTTTGAATAATGGGTATTGTCCCCATCAAAATTTCATTCATACATTATTCTCCAACCGGGCATGATAAAATTACTACCGATATGGAGGCGAATGCTCATGAAACCATTTTGGAGCAGGTGGAAAGGTCCCCTCTTGGGATCCGTACTGCTTCTTTCATTAACAGCCTGCTTGAATCAAACAGATAATCAACAAAATGCGCAGTCCACCCAGCCAGGTAATGCCGACACCGTTCACCTGCACAGTGCCGATGTGATTCCGAGCTATCATGGGCCGAAAACCGAAACAACCAACGTCCAAGGCAAAACCACAAGCGGTATGGGCATGTCCGTGTACAGCATGATCGGTTCATCCAGCCTGCATGAAGGCGGCGTCTCTTCCCATGTACAGTCACGACTTGCAGGTCAAGGCATTGACGGAGTGAAAGCTTTTGTCCTGAATGACACGATTGTCCTGGCACGCGCAGAATCAAAGGTTTCTTCCAACCACTATGACAGCATGCAGAAGAAGGTGTTAAGTCAGACGGAAGGAATGTCGGGCAAAGGTGAGCCGAACGAAGGTGTAATGGGAGTCAAGGCCGTGGACAACGATAATATGTCGCAAGCCAAAGAGCAAGTGAAGAAGATGTTTAATGAAGAAGTGCAAATTCTAACGGTGACCAATCCGCAAGCACCTGCGCTGATAGACCGCATTGCCACGAAGCTGCATGATTCACCGCGCGACGAGTCGATAGCCAGGGATATTTCGGAGCTGCTTCGAATGGCTTCGGATAAAAAATAGCTAAAGGAGTTGATCATATGCCTCTAGGAAACATCGGCGTGACAGGATTGATTCTCATCTTGTTGATCGCCTTGATTATCTTCGGCCCTTCGAAGCTGCCTGAACTAGGACGGGCCTTCGGCCGAACGCTCAGCGAATTCAAGAACTCCACGCGGGAACTGGTTTCAGCGGATGATATCCAAGACGGAGACAAATTGAAATGACCGAGCAGGGACAGGAGCAGGAGCTGCATCTACTAGAGCACTTAACGGAGCTCCGCAAGCGGATCCTCATCACATTGGGCACCTTCTTGGTGGCCCTTTGTGCCGCTTTTCTATATGTGGAACCGCTGTACGAAATGCTGACTCGCGACGTTGAGGGGCAGCTCCAAGTGCTGGGACCAACGGATGTGATTTGGGTATACTTCATGATTGCCGGTGTGATCGCCCTTGCGGTGACGATGCCGGTAGCCGGTTTTCAAGTATGGCGATTTGTCGTCCCCGGTCTGAGCACCGTGGAACGCCGGGCTTCCTTGGCGTATATCCCCGCAATCGGGGGACTCTTTCTCGCAGGCCTGGCCTTTGGCTACTTTATCGTATACCCTATGGTCCTGTCCTTCCTGGATTCGCTCTCGAATCATTTCATTACGGCCTATACCGCCGAAAAATACTTCCGCTTCATGATCAATATGACCGTACCGTTCGGCGTTCTGTTCGAAATGCCGGTTGTCATCATGTTCTTAACGTCGATCGGCATTCTGAATCCGCTGCGATTATCGAAAATGCGGAAAATTGCCTATTTGCTGCTGACGATTGCAGCCGTCACCATAACGCCGCCGGATTTTGTGTCGGATATTCTCGTCATCGTGCCGCTGTTCCTCTTATATGAGATCAGCATCGGACTGTCTCGCATGGTGTACCACAAAAGGCTGAACAAGCTGGAGCTAATAAGCGAGTAACACCCATCATTACAGCAAAACAACAAAAAAGCTTGGAGATCTCAAATTGGGATCCCAAGCTTTTGTTGTTTGAAGCCAACATTGTTATTTCATGAACGTTAGAAAATGGTCGGAACCATTCCCCCATCCATACGAATGGGAGAACCTTTAAACGCGGAAGCATAAGGACTGCATAGAAATGTTGCCAGTCTGCCAATCTCAACAGGCCTAATGAATCGTTGAATTTCAGATTGAGGCAGGTTCGCAGCCATGAATGCCTTCTCTTTTTCCGAAAAGGTCATATCTTCATTCGCGTATATACCTTCGATAATATGCTGCACGTTCTCGGAGAGAGTCGGTCCCGGCATGATCGTATTGACGGTAACTTCAGTTCCTCTCGTTAATTTGGACAAGCTTTTGGCCAAGGATAACAGCATGGATTTTGTCATGCAGTACTGCGGCATTTGTCCGGAAGGCATTACGGCTTCTTCACTCGCCATAAAGATAATGCGGCCAAAATCATTCTTCAGCATGCCAGGCAAATAAAATTTGGTTAATCCGTTTGCAGCCAGCACGTTGGTGCGGAAGTATGTCTCCCATACTTCATCGTCAACGTCCTCGTACGACATGATTTCGTATATCCCCATATTGTTAACCAGAATATCAACATGAGGGTATTTTTCGAATAGAGCCTCTCGTTGACCGATATCCACCAAATCGGCGGTTGCCTTTTGCGGAGAGGTATTCGGAAATTTCGATTTTATTTCATGTACGGTTCGTTCAACCTCTTCATCATTTCGTCCGTTAATGAGAACATGGACTCCCTCTCTGGCAAGTTCAATGGCAATGGCCTTGCCTATTCCTTTTGTAGAGCCTGTAACCAACGCTGTTTTATTGTTTAATTCCATATTCATAATATAAACATTTCTCCTTTGTAATTTGGATCATGATTATATTACCTTGTATGGATAGACGGGTAACTAGCCCATGGCGCCAAAGTTCTTGCTTCTCGCGCCACACTTGGAATCTTTGGAATCTGGTTGGAAATCTTCATTCCTGAAGATTCGGAAATTCAGGCCGAATTGCTGCCATCGAGCGGGTATCCATGTTGGCAGCGCGCCAATTCGAAGGGGTATCGCCTTCCCACATGCGGAACGCGCGGTAGAATGAGTTCTGGTCTGCATAACCAATCATAAACGCCACTTCTTTAATATCGATAGAAGGGTCTGCCAAATACTCGATCGCCTGCTCATGTCTGGCTTGTGTCAACAGCTGCTTGTAGCTCGTGTTTTCATCTGTCAGCTTGCGCTGCAGGGTACGGTCGCTCATTCCCATTTCTTTCGCGACAACGTGAATGTCGGGACGCCCTCCGATGAGGCAGCGTTTCAAGAACCATTTGACCACATCGGAAACGGAACGACTGTTCCGCCGTTCATCAAGCGATCGGTCCAGGGCGGGAGTCAGAATCTCCAGCAGTTCTTCATTGTAAGAGATAAAGGGACGATCCAGATCTTGTCGAAGCAGCGAGAGCCGATTGCGTGCTGCGCCGAACCGGATTCGGCAGCCAAAAAAAGCTTCAAGAGTCTCTACATCGCCCATAGGCTCGGAAAATTCCACGAGTCGTGCCCTCAACGGTTGACCTGTCCCCCGGCGTCCGAGCTCAAGCAGATATGCCAGCGTGATTCCGACCAGCATCGGCGGACCGGTCTGCAGGCTGTTCCCCCACTCCAGATCAATCGTGCAGAGCTCGCCCTCCTCGGTGATACGCAAACCTTCAGGGGGGCAAAGCTGTTTGTACCGGGACATTCGATATAAAGCCTCGCGATAGTCACGAGCGTGGTAAGTCGCTAAGACGGTTGGCGGGTACTTCGCCGTTTCAAAGACGGTTGCAAGCTCGACGATGCCTTTGGCCAGATCACCCACGAGATCGGAATACGCCTGCCAAATCGCGAAGTATTGGGCGGTGGTGACTTCCGCTCCAGTGATGATCGTAAGCGGCAAGCGCGCTTTGCGGGCCACGTCCTCAGCGGCAATCCCCATTTGTCTTAATCCTGTCCAAAATCCCGGAGGGAGTTTAATCCGGTCGGATACATGAGACTTCATATCTATAGAACTCCTATTCATCATCGGATAGCCAAGTCACTTTGCTGGACGGTCTTTAGCCACTCCCTGGCCAACAACTGGTGTCCCGCTGCCGTAGGATGAACACCGTCCCATAACCAGTATTCCGCCGTAACGTTTTGGGCTGCTTGGTTGAATACTTCCTGCAAAGGAACAAAAAGCGTGTGATATTCCTCTGCCAGCTGCCGAACGATTGAACCGTATTCATCGATCTTGCTGCGCCATTGATCCCATCCATTCGCGGTAGCCGCCGTTCGCAAAACAAAAGGCTCGCACAGCACCAGGCCGGTTTCCGGGAGAACTTCCCTTGTTTCGCTCAACAGCTGGCGATAGATTCGTTCGAAACGGTCTGTTGCTCCTTCGGGCTGACCTTGAAGGATACAGCCTGCATCGTTCACACCTGCCAGAATACTGATGAGATCAGGCTTCAAGCTAAAGGCATCTTCGTTCCATCTAGCATATAAATCCGATACGCGGTTGCCGCTGACCCCGCGATTTATAAATAGCGGCTGGCTCTGGGCGAATTCCAATCCGAGCTGCGCTGCTATGAGATAGACGTAGCCGTGTCCCAAAATATGATTAGGGTCCTGATTTCTTCCCCAATTGCCGTCGGTTATCGAATCACCCTGAAATAATATGATTTTTCTCTGATTCTCCATAGTCGCTGTCTCCGATCTTAAATACTGAGAATGTATAGCTATTGTACCTAAATTCCCTCTACCTTGACCAGTGTATCGAAAGCTGGTTCCTGGATTTTACAACTGAGTTTGGATTTTTATACATTATCGTTAGTAATTTGAATAACTCACTTAAGAGAGCTCCAAGTGGTTTCGCTTCTCGACATCTCATTAAGAAGAACCTCCAATTATAAAAGCAAATAAAGAAGTCGCCGATTCTGGCGACTTCTTTCGTAATATGATATAGGGATACAGGAATGACTATGGCAGCTGCCGATATTCTTCCTCCAGAATCGACATTACAATCATATCATGGAATGTTCCGTCCCAATATAGCGAGTCTCGCAGGGTACCTTCCCGTACGAAGCCAAGCTTCTCGTAGACATGGATGGCCCGCGGATTAAACGCATATACGCCTAACTCGATACGGTGCAGACATAAACTTTCGAAACCATAACGCAGCATAAGCTTCAAGGCCTCCGTGCCGTATCCTTTATTGCTGTGCGAACCGGAGATCGATATGCGGATATTGCCGCTGCGATTGTTGAGGTTGATTTCGTTCAGGACCACTTCTCCGATTAATTCGTCCGATTCCTTCTCCGCAATCATCATATCCAGGCGATCCTCATGGGCGTAGCCGATGTTATGAATCCAAGCCGCAATCGAATCCTTGGTGAACGTCTGCTGCGTTCCCGTTAATCGGTTAGACTCCGCATCCTGCAATAATTCGAAGTATACATCGAATTCATCTTCCCTTACAGGACGGAGCACAATGCGGTCCCCTTCTATCCGTGTTTCAAGCCTTTTTTTCATTACCCTAAGCCTCCAAGTTTTTTTCCACTTATTCGAGCGATTCAAGCTAACTCTAAAATACCATTGATTCGCCGATCTGTGCAGACGAAAAAACACTTATAGTTAAACTAACCTGCCTCGCAAATTCACAAAAGCGATGAGATCAGACGGGTTAACGGTTTCCGAGAAGTGAGACGATAACCGGTTCGATCTCGAGCGGTTCGCCCAAAGAATATTAAACCAGAATTAGGGAACTTTAGATCGTATGAATCTTGTCAAAGCGAGCTGATCCCGTGGCCTTTTTTAAACGAACAAAGCAACCCCCATCGAATACGGCCCTGCTTCATCATAACGAGCAAACGAAGCAAACCGCCGAAGCCTCTCGTCTATCCGACCGCTTGGATCAGAATTTACATAGAATCCGGGAACAAACCGGCCACAGCCGGGATATCATCATTCGCACCCTAAGTCATATGCTTGGAAGCGAACATACCCTGGCCGTTATTTATATCGATGGATTGGTTGATACGCTCACCATCAATCACTCGATCATGCAATCCTTAACCTCAAAGGATTACGACGAAGAACTGCATACCTCTGTCCCTGCAGAAATCTTGTCCATTATCAAAAACCGTTTCTTATCCATTGGCAGCATTAGCGATTTGGAGCATATGGAGCCATTGATCTCTGCCCTCCTTGAAGGCAATACTGTCATTCTCATCGACGGATCCTCTCATGGCGTTATCGCCAGCTCTATCGGAGGAGAAGAACGCGGAGTAGAAGAGCCTCAATCCCAGACCGTCGTTCGCGGCCCGAAGGAAGGCTTCACCGAAAATATCCGCACGAATACCGCCTTAATCCGTCGGAAGATTAAAAGCCCGAACCTCTGGATCGTGGACCGCAAGATTGGCCGCGTCACCCAAACGGATGTTGCCGTTATGTATTTGAATGGCATCGCCAATGATAAGATCGTACAGGAAATATTGAATCGTTTAGACCGGATCGATACCGACAGCATCCTGGAGAGCGGGTATATCGAAGAGTTTATACAAGATACAACATTCACCCCCTTTCCGACCATCACCAATACGGAGCGCCCCGATGCTGTCGCCGGTGCGATCCTGGAAGGGAAAATCGCCATTTTGGTTGATGGGACGCCGTTTGCGC
Organism: Paenibacillus sp. HGF5; assembly: GCF_000204455.1. NCBI lineage: Bacteria > Bacillati > Bacillota > Bacilli > Caryophanales > Paenibacillaceae > Paenibacillus > Paenibacillus sp. HGF5. The sequence continues at coordinate 79,821 of NZ_AEXS01000026.1, forward strand.
TGATTGCTCCCATCACCATATTCAAATTGTTTCAATCGAGCGAAGACTACTACCAAAAGTTCGATATCGCCACTTTTTTGCGCCTGTTGCGCATCATTTCCTTTGTGGTGTCGATGCTTCTTCCTTCGCTTTATATTGCCATCTCCACGTTCCATCAAGAAATGCTGCCAACGACCCTGCTAATCAGCCTTGCAGCACAGCGGGAAGGCATCCCTTTTCCCGCCGTTGTCGAAGCCTTGGCTATGGAGATTACGTTCGAAGTATTAAGGGAAGCCGGTGTGCGCATGCCCAGGGCGATGGGTTCTGCGATATCCATCGTTGGCGCATTAGTACTGGGTCAAGCCGCTGTACAGGCAGGTTTAGTGTCTGCTGCCATGGTGATCATCGTTGCATTTACCGCCATCGCGAGCTTTGTTGCGCCTTCCGTGAGCATAGCCAACTCCGCCAGACTGCTTCGATTCGGTTTTATGATATTGGCGGCAACTTTAGGGCTCTTTGGGATTATGGCAGGATTACTCGCCATGCTGATACACCTAGCCGGCTTGCGATCATTCGGTTTGCCGTATCTTACGCCGTTCGCTCCATTTATCCCGTTAGACCAAAAAGACGTGCTGGTCCGAGTTCCATGGTGGGCCATGGTAACAAGACCCACGTTAATCAACCGTAAAAACGTGAAACGGCAAAAAATGAACCAGCGTCCATCGCCTTCCGATGGTAACAAGTAGTATACAAATGGTATAAATCGGAGGTGAAGAACAGATGAACCGGAAGCTTAAACTCCTGATTCTCATGATGACCGCCTCATTGCTTCTCAACGGTTGCTGGGACAGTAAAGAGTTAAACTCGCTTAGCATTGTCTCGGCGACGTCCATAGACCGCAGCGAAGACGAATGGATCATCTCCTTCCAAGTCGTCATTCCGCAGTCCATCGCCACCCAGACCGGGGGTGGATCCGGGGGAAGTCAATCTCCGATCACCATCTTCTCCACCAGGGGCAAGACCATTCGCGAAGCCATGCAGAATGCGAATTTAGAAGCGCCGCGCGCGTTGTTTTTCGCCCATAACTCCATATTGATTATTAATGAACAAGTCGTTCGGAACGCAGGCGTACAACAAATCCTTGATTTTTTCCTCCGTCCCATGGAAAGCCGGGAAACCATGTCGGTTCTGCTGACCAAGGACAAAGCCTCCAATCTGTTGGAAGTGCTTATTCCTTTGGAGAAAATATCGGGCAATGCGATTCAACGGGTCATTACGCAAGGGCAAGAAAATCTGTCCCAGGTGAAAAATATTAAATTGATCGATTTTGCATCCATGGTCGCCAATCCGTACCAAAGCGCCATGGCACCCGAGTTAAGAGTGTCCGGCAATCAAGAGGAGCAATCCACCTTGGATGCCTTAAAGTCGACCCGCAATCAAGCGGTACTCAAACTTGGGGATTTGGGCGTATTTCGGGGAGACAGACTGGTCGGATGGATGAAGCGAAGAGAAAGCAGAGGCGTCGCTTGGCTTTCGAACAGCGTCAAAAACCTGATCATTGTTACCCCATGCAGCGATCAAAACGCTACCCGGTTATCGAGTTACCGCGTCACCCATTCCTCGACCCGGGTAGACCCCAAAATGGTCAACGGTTCGGTCAACATGATGGTCCATATTCAAACCAAGGGGGCTCTTGATGAAACCAGCTGTACGATGGATTTGACGAAACCGGAAGTCATTTCGAAACTCGAGGAAGCGATAGCCGAGCAGATCAAGGAAGAAGTCTTGACTACATGGAAAAGGATGAAGGATTTGAATGTGGATGTGGTTGGTTTTTTGGACATGATTCACAGAAGATATCCGGCAGCCAGCAAACGCCTTTCAAAGTTGGAACAGCCGCTTCAGGAGCTGGAACTCGACCTGAATATTGAAGTCAACGTGGAGCACACGAATATGATCAATAAACCCTTCTCGAATCTGATTGAACCCAATGAATAGACCGCAATCGATACCTACAACAAGGAGGTCCCCAATGGAGAAGATCGGTAAATACCAAATCATAGCCATGACCATCTTGTTTATGATCGGCAGCACCCCATTGTATGAGCTGGGGATTGAAGCTAAACAAGATGCTTGGCTGGTCGTGCTGGTTGCCATGCTCGCGGGATTGCTGCTGTTGTGCGTCTACCTCTATATCCAGAACAAAAATTCGGAGCATGGACTTCCCCAAATTCTAAATCGGCATTTCGGGAAATATTTGGGCTCCCTTATTACTGCAGCCTATATTGTTTATTTTGCATATGAATCCATGCGAAATACCCGCGAGTTCGCGGACATCATCAATATCTCCTTTCTCCCCAGCACGCCGCTGTTCATCCTGATTCTCTTGATGGTCTTGCTGTCCGGTTATGCCGTTTGGAAAGGCATTGAGGTATTCTTTCGCGTCACCGAGTTTCTGCTTCCTTTTACGATAATCGGATATATCTTGATCGTTCTCATGTTCATCGGTTCGAAGATCATTCACCTTGAGCGCCTTATGCCCATGCTTGAAAACGGAATCCGGCCGGTGCTGCAAGCAGCTTTGCCGGAGGTGGTTAGTTTTCCGTTCGGTCAAATCGTGGTCTTTCTCATGTTTTGGAATCATCTCGATGACAAGAAAACGCTGTCCAAGACATCCTTGTCTTCCTACATATTCGTAGGCATCTTTTTAATGATATTCAACATATTAAATCTTGCGATACTGGACCCCTCCATAACGAGCATATCGACTTTTCCGCTGCTCCGGTCGGTTCGTCTCATCGAAATCGCCGATTTTCTGGAGCGTTTGGACCCGTTGATCATCTTACTGATCTATATCGGCATTTTCGTAAAAATGACCGCATTCTACCTCGGTGCCGTACTCGGTCTCTCCAGCCTGATCAAAATCAGCCATAAAAAACCACCGTGATCGTGGGTGCTTTCATTTTTACCATATCGTTCGCTTCGCCGAACTTTATTTATCATATCTGGATCGGGTTCGCTCAAAATTTGAAATACCACTTTCCCATCTTTCAGATCGGACTGCCATTGCTTCTTGCTTTGATTATATTAATCAAAGGAGGTCGTTCATCCAAATCCGGCTGATTGGTGGATTGAGTCCATATGGATGTTCATCATAAAACAGCCGCGAATATTCGCGGCTGTTTAAGCGTGTAAGTGAGCAGGATGTTGTTGTTACTCTCTTTTTTGCTTGGGCGCAAGGGAAGCGTTGCGCATCATTGGATAGGTGGCGAGCAGAGCTGCCAATCCTGCGATTCCAGCTAAGGTGAAACCGGTCATCGCACTCACGTTCATCGTCGACAACCATTCAATCGGTGTTTGAAGCATTCCCGAGTAGTAGAGGAACATGGAGGCGATAGCAATGACCATGAGACCAATCAAAGACCATGTCATACCCACACGATACGTAATGCAGTAAATAAAAAAAGCACAACCGAACAATACAAGGCCCACCATGAAATCAATCCATAAATAGGGCAGAAACGCGTGTTCACTGGAATGAAGCAGTCCCGGATGCATAATGGATACCGAACTGAGCCCGCGTTCGTACAATGTCCACAATAACCATTGGCATAAGTTCAAGATTAGCGTATAGGCTAAGACGCTTACAACGCCGACTGCATAAAAGGTTTTCAGCATTTGGGTTCGAGTGCTTCCCAGACTGACGGCTATTGGCAGCAGGCTCTTAAACCCCATGACGCCATAGAAAGGAATAAAGAAAAAATACGCGGGAGCTGCAATGGAGCTGATGCTCTTTTCCATATCAAAGGATGTCCCAAGGATGATCCAGGCTGCAGTTAGAGGCAGCGTAACATACAACAGAAGCAGCTTTCCCAAAAACCAGCTGGCATCTTCATAAATTAAACGAAAGGTACCATGCGTCGAGCTCATCGTACACTCTCCTTCACATTTTCCGTCATATGGAGCAAATAATCCTGAAGATGCGCCTTTTCCACAGAAATTCCGCTACTGAGGCCTAACGCTCTCCACTCGTCGGTGTACTGGGCATCGATCATGACTTTTTTCACGGAACCGATGGTGCTCTCATCCAAGATGTTACGGCTGCCAACGACATGATCCACTCGTTCCCTTTCGCCGGTTAACCATATTCCCTTCTCTCTGATCTTCTCCATCGGTTCTTGCAGCAGGAGTTTTCCGTCGTGAACAACAACGATAGATTCCAGCAAGGGCTGAATTTCCTCGATTTGGTGCGTAGAAACCAAGATCAGGCGAGGAAACGCATCATAGCTGTCCAGTAGCCGTTCATAGAACTTTTTTCGCATACCTGCGTCAAGTCCATTGGTCGGTTCATCCAATATCGTAATTTCTGCCTGGCTGGCCAGGCCGATTACAAGCTGCAATGCCGTTTTCATGCCGGTTGAAAGTTTCTTGGCTTTTTTGTTCAACGGCAATTTGAATGTTTCCAACAGCTCTTCGGCCATTTCCTGATTCCAGTTCGGTTTAAAGTATTGATAGAATCGCAAGGCATCCCTGATGGTCCAAATGTCGCTGAACGGATGGTCTTCCTGCATATAACATAAATGCCGTTGCGCTTCAGGGTTGTTGTATGGCCGGTGTCCCATGATCTCGATGCTTCCTCCGTCCGGGTCCTGATGGCCCGCAAGCAGTTTCATCAACGTGGTTTTACCCGCACCGTTCCGTCCCCATAATCCCGTGATGATCGGATCTTGTTCAGCGTACGATATATCCTTGATCACGGGAATATGATCGTAGGAAAAAGATACGTTCTGCAAAGAAATCATATATTTCCCTCCTCGTCCATTATGCACTCCACAACCTCTTCCTTCGTCATGCCGATTCTCCTTGCTTCTTCGAGCATAGGGCGAATGTAATATTGCCGATAATGCTTTTGTTTTTCACGCAATACCTGCTTTTTTGCCCCTTCTTTCACAAACATGCCAATCCCCCTCTGTTTGTAAATGATATCTTGGTCAACCAAGGTTTGGAGCCCTTTACGCGCCGTGGCGCGGTTGATGTTATAAAATCGGGACAGTTCATTCTCGGAAGGAACGCGCTCCCCTTCTTTCAATAGGCCATCTACAATATCATCCATGATCATCTGGGCAATTTGTTGAAAAATAGGTTGGGATTCGTCCAACAATGCTTTCAAGAGAAGCCTCCTTTCTTGCCGATTTCACCCCTCTGGTTGATAGGTTGATTACTCGTATAACCAACTGTACAACAAGGCGTTGTAATTGTAAAGGGGGCAAATGACCCGCTTAGACATTCATAGGATTTTATCAAACAAAAAAGCCGCGTTATTCGCGGCTTTTTAAGTGTGTCTCACTGAGAGGAATAAGTCTAACAACCATCCATATCCTATTATTCGGAGGTTGCGGCAGGTAACCATCCTTCCAGCAGCGCTCCTCCCTCCGGATGGTTGCTGACGGTTATTTCACCTCCGTGCCGCCTTATGATTCTTTGTGAAATGGTCAACCCTAAACCGCTGCCTCCAGTTGATCGGCTTCGAGACGCTTCCCCACGGTACAAGGGTTCAAAAACGCGCTCCAGCTCTTCCCCGGTGAAGCCCGGTCCGGTATCGCGTATCGTAAACCTGATCCGGTTGCCGTCCTTGCAGCATCGCACAGCAATTTCACCATCCAAGGGTGTATGTCTGACGGCATTGTCCATGAGATTATTCATGGCGCGCTCCAATAAATGCGCATCGCCGCTTAGGAGACAATCGCCCATGGATTGTTCTGCAATGGTAATTTGTTTGTCAGCCGCCAGCGGCCGCAGGCTGTCCATCGAATTCTGGATAACATCTTTCAAATCAACGATGCTGCCGCTAAGTTCCGCCTCCAAATATTCCATCCTCGTAAATGTGAAAAGATCCTCCACGAGACGATCCAACTGCACCGATTTTTCCTTGCATACCGCTACGTATTTGGCGACCATCTGCGGGGATTGAGCGATTCCTTGTTCCAAGCCGTCCAAATAACCCCGCAACGCAAACAACGGCGTCCGCAAATCATGCGCAACGGCAGCAATCACGAATCGGCGTTCCTGTTCCAATTCGGCTTGTTTTTGATAGGATTTCTCAAGCCCCTTCACCATCACTTCGAATCCATCGCGTACTTCGGCGATTTCGGCGACCCTGGATGAGGGCAACCGCGCGTTCCAATCGCCTGTCGCGATTTGCCTGGCTGCATTCCCCATCTTCTCAAGCGGTTTGAGCACGAACCGTCTCATTCCCATTCCGACAATCAAGATAGCAAGCAGCAGTCCCGCAAATGCCGACATGACCTGTTTTTCATTGGTTCTTGGCAAATACAGAGTTACCCTACCCAGCAATTGACCATCCTTGATGACGGAGAATCGTTCCGTTGACAAAGACGTACCGCTGCGTTGCGGATTAGAACGATACAGCTCCCGCTCTTCCGCGGATTGAATAAGAGCATCCATTTTCGCTTCATGCAGCGCCGTTTTCAATTGATTTTGCCAAGCCGGTTCCGTCCATTGGCCGGAGCCTGCTTCAATGAAGTGTATTATTTCCGATAAATTACTTTGCAGCGTCTCATTTTGCAGACGCCCTTTTTCGAAGCTGAGCGTCTTGGTCTCCATGAAATGGACAGTGACAAAAAAGATCCACGGTAACAGAAGGATAAAGAAAAAGCAAAGCATGGTAAAGGTACGAATGCGCAGCGTCTTCATGTCAACCACCCTCAAAGCGATAGCCTACTCCCCACACGTTCACGAGGAATTGCGACTGGTTCGGATCGGCTTCGATTTTTTCGCGCAGCCGGCTGAGATGGACGCGGATCGTATGCCTGTCGCCCACCCCGTCCCAAAATTTCGCAAGCAGCTGGTCATAGGTGAAAACATGTCTAGGATGCTCGGCGAATAATCGCAGCAGTTCGAACTCCTTCGGCGTGAGCACGACGTTATTGCCTTCCACGACCACTTCTCTTGTGGACAAATTCAACCGGAGGCGGCCGTAATCCAACACCCTGCCCTCCACTGGCTGCCGGGTCGCGGAGCGCCGCAGTACGGCTTTCACGCGGGCAACGATCTCCCCGGGCGAAGCCGTTTTGACGATATAATCGTCGCCGCCGAGCGTCAGCCCCCGGATCTTGTCCACGTCGTCGCTGCGGGCACTCAAAAAGAGAATCGGAACATGGCTCTCCGCCCTTATCCGGCGGCACAGCTCAAATCCATTTTGTCCCGGCATCATGATGTCCAGAACCATGCAATGAATGGCATGCTGTTGGAATATGGCCCACGCCTCCTCCGCATCACAAGCAGTCTTCACGTGAAAGCTGTCATTCTCAAGAAAGTCCCTTAATAGTTCGACGATGCTTTGGTCATCGTCTACAACGAGTATCGTATTGTCTCCGCTCATGCAAATCCCACCTTTGCCATCTAGTTTATCATTTTTTTTGCAGGAACCGACGAGAGCCCCTGAATTGTGATGGTTTGTTTATACTTTTGTGACCTTTTTACGACTTCGTTTGAGATATTCGTTTGTTAAACTTCTATTTGCGAACACGGACGGGGCTTCATTCGGGAGGTCGTCCGGGCAATTCATGTTATAGGGAGGTTATCTTATGGGATTGGAAAACGACGGGTTTTCGTTTTTTCCTTTCGCCGTTTTGTTTTGTCTTACGCTTTTTTGTATAGCAGCTGTTCGAATCTACGCGATTCGTCATCGCTACAAAAACGGAAATCTGCAGGACAGGGACATTGCTTTGATGTTGAAGAACCGATTGGCAAAGGGTGAGCTGGACGAGAAGGAATATCGCATGCTGAAAGAGCTTCTGACCAAATAATGACTGGAGGATTTATATGCTAACTGTACAAATCGTGTTATTTGATGGTTTCGACCTGCTGGATGCCATTGCGCCTTACGAGGTTTTTAGCGCGGCTGCGTCGTATGCAGAGCATGAGTTAAACGTGAAACTGGTCACCGCAGAAGGGTCAAGGACTGTGGCTAGCGGCGTTAACGGATTAAAAATTGAAGCCAGCAGCCGACTGAATCTGGAATGCGCGGGCATCATTCTCGTACCAGGAGCGTCGGGCGAGGTCGACGGTGATGGCCCCGATTCGATCCCAGCTATTTTGGGCCGGGCCATGAATACCGAATTGACCGGTATGATCGGGCAGGCGCTCGACCGGCAGGACATCATAGTCGCTACCGTATGCGGCGGCTCGCTGCTGCTGGCCATGGGAGGGCTATTGGAAGGGAGAACTGCGGTAACGCATCACCTCGGCATGGGTTTGCTTGATGCAACCGGGGCAGTCCCGATCAAGGCACGCGTCGTGGACGACGGCAACCTGGTTACCGGCGGCGGTGTCACATCCGGACTTGATGTTGCGCTGTACTTGGTGGAACGAGAACTTGGACCTCGTATCGCACACGCGGTAGAGCAGTTATTCGAGTACGAACGAAGAGGAACGGTTTGGAAGGGGATCGGCCTGGCACCAAGCACGCAAAAAGCTTTGCCGGCCGACAACGAACTGATCACAGCAACAAACCATGGGGTGTTGAGTAACGCAGCCTCGGATCATCAGCTCACGCAGGCTTCTATATTCGAAGGGGATTGGGATACGTTCATTGCTACGCCCGTCGGGAAAATGGAAGTCAGGTTATCCATATCGGCAAGGAACGACATCATTGAAGGTACGGCAACGCAAGGAGATGAAACCATCCAATTCAGGAGCCCTGTGTTCCAGAACGAAAAGCTGTCCTGGTCGCTTCCCATCACGAAACCCATGCGCCTGAACCTGAAATTCGAAGTTACCGCGGACGGTGATGTTATGACCGGAACCGCCAAGGCCGGCATGCTGCCGGCATCCAAATTAACAGGAACACGGGTTTCCTAAGAGTCGGAGGTTGTGGAACTGCATGAAAAAAAGGAAATCATTATACCGGCTGCTGGCCTGTGTCAGCCTGGTATTTATTCTATACGCCCTGGTCAAAAACTATTGGATCGATCCCGGTGCTGCTGGTTTTTTAAGCCGTAAAACCGGGCTGAAGCGGGAGCTGAATCTTCCGGTCTGGTTGAATGTCATGTACGTTCATGTTGGATTTGCATGTCTGGCCATGGCGACGGGCTTGATCAACTTTTCCAATCGTATGTTTGAAAAAAGCCTACGGTTCCATCGTTTCAACGGCTACGTCTACCTCGTGTCCGTACTGCTGGTTGTCCTGACCTCCGGATATATGGCGCCTTACGCCACCGGCGGAAAAATCAGCAGCATGGGATTCAACGCGCTCAATCTGATCTGGCTGTTTGTCACCATTACGGCGCTCATCCAAATCAAGAGGAAACGAATCGACCGGCACCGGAACTGGATGATCCGGAGTTACGCCTTCTGCTTCACGAACCTGTTGATTCATCTTATCACTTCTCTTGTTCATCAGGGTCTTGGCATGGTTTACTCCACAAGCTACACCATTGGCCTTTACGGCTCTATTGCGCTGCTGATCTTGATACCTGAAATCATCATCAGAACGAAACGAACCGAAAAAAACGAACTCATTCCTTGATCGGAATGGTTCGTTTTATTTTCGAATTTGATCGTGGCGTTCATCATTCTGTTATCGTGGCTCGCTCATCATTTTTGGGTTTTTATTGGGATAGATACGGTTTGATCATAGGTTTTAATGTAACGGTATCCATCCAGCAACAGGAATTCCGGCCTATTCGTTGTGTCAAATGAATACGTCTGCTCCCATAGGATATTGCCGTTTTTCAAATCCCAAGGACGTGATCTGGAT
>NZ_AEXS01000025.1:0-66197 GCF_000204455.1 Paenibacillus sp. HGF5
TGCACATGCTCACGACGCCGTAGCCGCCGCCGCGGCGGGCGAGCTCGGAGACGAGGCTGACGGTCAGCTTGGCGCCGGTGCAGCCGAGCGGATGGCCGAGCGCAATGGCGCCGCCGTTAACGTTGACCTTGCTCTCGTCGATCCCCAGCGCGCGGATGATGTGGAGGCATTGCGAAGCGAACGCTTCGTTAATCTCGAACACATCCACCTGATCCAGCTCGATGCCCGCCATGCGCAGCGCCTTCGGGATCGCTTCGACGGGGCCGACGCCCATTATCTCCGGCTCCACGCCTGCCAGGGCAAACGATTTGAAGGTAGCCAGCGGGGCAAGGCCCAGCTGCTCCGCTTTCTCGCGACTCATGACGGCTACCGCCGCCGCGCCGTCGCTCGTCTGCGACGCATTGCCCGCGGTAACCGAGCCGCCGAGGGCAAAGGCCGGCTTCAGTCTGGCCAGCACATCCGGTGTTGTGTCTGGCCGAACTCCTTCATCCGTATCGATGGCTAAGGTTTTGCTGCGCACCTTGCCCTGCTCATCGGCGGCAGCCAGCGTTACGTTCACCGGTACGATCTCGTCCCGGAACTTGCCTTCGGAGATAGCGGCTGCGGCCTTGCGGTGACTGCTGGCCGCGAAGGCATCCTGCGCCTCGCGGGTGATGCCGAAGCGGCGGGCTACCTCTTCCGCCGTATGGCCCATGCCGATGTAAACCTCCGACATCTCTTCGACGATCGTCGGATGCGGTGCCGGCTTGAAGCCGGTCATCGGCACATGGCTCATGCTCTCGACGCCGCCGGCAACGATGACCTCGGCATGGCCGAGCATAATGCGTTCCGCAGCAAAAGCGATCGCCTGAAGTCCGGACGAACAGAAGCGATTGACGGTCAAGGCCGGCACCGTGACCGGATAACCCGCATACAAGGAAATAATCCGCGCAACGTTAAGGCCCTGCTCGCCTTCCGGCATCGCGCAGCCGAGGATAATGTCCTCGACGTCCTCTTTTTTCAGGCCCGGCGCACGCTCAATGACGGCTTCCAGTACGGCTTTGCCGAGATCCTCTACGCGCGTCTGGGCAAAACTGCCCTTCTTCGCCTTCCCCACCGGGGTGCGAGCAAGGGATACTATGACTGCTTCTCTCATGCCATTCACCTCATCAACTAGAAATGGTTGGATCCAATACCGATATGATTGCTGGCCGTTCATCGGCCTTGAAATGAGTACGTACCGGGTGGAACTGATTAAAGTGCCTCATCACCCAAACATCCAGCAGTGCGGGCAATCTGCCACATGTATCGTATGCACGTTCGATTTGATGAATCGCAAAACGAATGATAGCTAATCTGTTAGCTGTGATGCTTTAAGGCCTATACCAACATTAGCGTTCTTCATGTCCTGATTGCTTTTCAAGATGCCGAAGGCAAGGAGAGACCGGAAGGCAAGACGCTCAAAATTTCCAAGGAAGTACAGTCCAAGCTGAACCGTCTTAATTCCGCAGCGGCTTGCCTTTTGCCAGCATATGCTGCATGCGCTGCTGGGTCTTGACCTCCCCGAGCAGGCTGAGGAACGCTTCGCGCTCCAGGTCGAGCAGATGCTGCTCGCTCACGACCGTTCCCGCAGGGACGTCGCCGCCCGTCAGGATATGCGCCAGCTTCTTCGCGATCAACAGATCGTGATCGTTGATATAGCCGCTTCGCTTCATGTCGATCGCGCCCATTTGGAGCACGGCCCGGCCATCGCGGCCGACAACGCGGGCTTTGCCCGGCTGCGGCGGCACATAACCCGCCCGGTCCATCGCTAACACGGCCTGCTTTGCTTCATGGATCCGGTAATCCTGATTCATGACCACCGTATCCCCGCTGCGTCCATACCCCATGCGGATCGCTTCATGTCCGCTGGTCGATGCCTTGGCCATCGCCACCATCTCGAAGATTTTGTTGATCTCCGGCTGGAGGTCGCTGTCCTTGTCGGGATGGCGGTTGCTGGTCATTAGCGCCAGCTCCTTGCAGCCGCCGCCTGCCGGAATGAGGCCGACCCCCGTCTCCACCAGCCCGAAATAGGTCTCCGCCGAGAAAATGATCCGGTCCGCCGGCAGACACGCTTCCACGCCGCCGCCCAGCGTCATCCGGTGAGGCGCGGCGACAACCGGCTTCTCCAGGCCCTTCAGCTTCATCATGCTGCCCTGGAACAGACGGATGATGTCATCCACCTCATCCCAGTCGCCGCTCTGCGCTTCCATCAGCATGAGCATCAGATTGGCGCCGACGCAGAAGTTCCGGCCTTCGTTCGCCAGCACCAGCCCGCGGTAATTGGCCCTGACCTCTTCCACGCTCTGCTGAATCATGACCAGAATATCGGCGCCGATCGCGTTGTTCGGCGAAGTGAATTCAAGGCATGCAACGCCATCCCCAATATCGATCAGATTCGCCCCCGTATTCGAGCGGATGATCCGGTTTTGCGATTTGAGCGCTTGCAGCGAGATCAGCTCAGGCTGAACCTCAACGCCCTTATACTCGCCTTTGAAATAATGGATCACCTCGCCGTCCTTCTCCTGATAGAAGGATTTGTTGCCTTCGGCAACCCACTCCTTCACCCACGCCGGGACGGTCATGCCCTCTGCTTCCATGCGCTGCACGGATTCCGGCAGTCCGATCAGATCCCAGGTCTCGAAGGGACCGAGCTCCCAGTTGAAACCCCATTTCATCGCGTTGTCGATGTCCTGGATGGAATCGGCGATCTCTCCCAGCTTGCCGGCCGCATAGACGAGCACTTGCTTCAATACATTCCAGGCCAGCTCCGAGTAACGATCCTGCGTCCCCAGGAAAGCCTTGATCTTCCGCTTGGCTCCCTTTACCGCTTTAGCAGCTTCGATGGAAGCGGAGCTCACTTTGGCGCTCGGATTGTACTCCATCGTGGACAGATTGAGCGATAGGATTTTGCTGCCTTGATCCCCTTTTACTTTTTTATAGAAGCCCTGGCCGCCCTTCTCCCCGGTCCAGCCGCGGGCGACGAGCTCATTCATGACGTCAGGCACCGTGAACACGTCTTTCTCCTCGCCGTCCGGTACGGAGTCGTACACGTTTCTGGCCACATGGACAAACGTATCGATGCCAACCAGATCCAGCGTGCGGAAGGTGGCGCTCTTTGGACGTCCCAGGACAGGACCCGTGGCCGCATCTACTTCCTCCACGGTATAGCTGTTCTTCACCATCTCCTGCAGCGTGACCAGAAGTCCGTAGGTGCCGATCCGGTTCGAGATGAAATTCGGCGTGTCCTTCGCAAGCACAACCCCTTTACCAAGGCGCTTCGTACAAAATTCAACCATAAACTTCGTAATGTTCGGGTCGGTATCAAAGCCCGGAATAATCTCCAGCAGCTTCATATGACGCGGCGGATTGAAGAAATGGGTTCCCAGGAAGTGGCTGCGGAATTCCTCGCTGCATTCTTCGACCATCGCATTGACGGAAATGCCCGAGGTGTTCGTGCTGACGATCGATCCTTCCTTACGCACGCCTTCAATCTGCTTGAAGATACTCTTTTTGATTTCCAGGCGTTCCGTAACCACCTCGATGATCCAGTCCACATCCTTCAACAGGCTTAGATGATCCTCGGTGTTTCCCGGCGTGATCCGATCCGCAAAATCAGCGCTGTAGAGCGGAGCGGTGCTTGATTTAGGCAGAGCCACTATCGCTTTGGCGGCAAGCCTGTTTCGTACCTTCGGATGATCCAGCGTCAGGCCGGCCTTTTCCTCCTCGGCGGTCAAAGCATTCGGAACGATGTCGAGCAGCAGGCAGGGAATGCCTGCGTTGGCAAGATGGGCGGCGATCCCCGACCCCATGACGCCCGAGCCGATCACGGCGGCTTTGGTGATGTTTCGACTTGCGACCCCTGAACCGCTGACGGCTTCTTTGGTAATGGTATTACTCATTGGACAACGACCTCCTGTTCATGGATTTCGGATAGACCGAATACGGATAACTCCAGAATTTCCGCAATATCTCGCGTTTTCACGCTTTCTTCCACTTCCTTCAGCTTCGTGCCGTCCTCCAGCATCGTCAGGCAGAACGGGCAGGCAGAGCTGATCATCGTCGGGGATACGGCCAGCGCCTGTTCGGTACGCGCCAGATTCACGCGCTTGCCTGCGTCCTCCTCCATCCACATCTGACCGCCGCCGGCGCCGCAGCACATCCCGTTCTCGCGACTCCGCTCCATCTCCAGGAGTTCGACGCCGGGAATGGCGCGAAGCACGCTGCGCGGCTGATCGTATACGTCGTTATACCGTCCCAGGTAGCAGGAGTCATGATAGGTGATTTTCTCCTGAACCTGATACTTGGGCTTAAGACGCCCTTCCTTCATCAGTTGATCCAGCAGCTCCGTATGGTGGACGACCTCAGCCTCCAGTCCAAATTCCGGATATTCGTTCTTGAAAATATTGAAGGTATGAGGGCAAGCCGTGACGATTCGTTTCACATCGTATTTCTGAAACGTCTCGATGTTCTCCATGCACAGCTGCTGGAACAGAAATTCATTGCCCATCCGGCGCGGAGTGTCGCCCGAGTTCTTCTCCTCGTTGCCGAGAATGGCGAAGTTGACGCCCGCTTCATTCATGAGCCGGACGAATGCCCGGGTGATCTTGCGGCTGCGATTGTCGTAGGAACCCATGGAACCGACAAAGAACAGAATGTCGAAGTCCGGATTTTCCTTCACGGTCGGGATCTTCAGATCCAACGTCCCTTCCGGATCAACCTCCTTCACCCACTTGCTCCGGTCCGCGCGGCTGATTCCCCAAGGGTTGCCTTGTCGTTCGATGTTTTGCATGGCTCGCTGGCCTTCCTGCGGCACGCTGCCCTCCATCAGAACGAGATGTCGCCGGAGATCCACGATTTTGTCGACATGCTCATTTGCGACCGGACACTGATCCTCGCAGTTGCGGCAGGTCGTGCATGCCCAAATCTCTTCCTCGGTCATGACGCCGCCAATCAATTGAATGTCTTTCGGGTCGACGCCCTCGACTTGGTGCCAGGAGCGCTTCTGCACATCCATCGTCGGCCCTATGTCGGTGACCCCCTCGCCCTTCCAGCCGACAAGCGCCAGATCCGTTGCGCCCATGGAGTGAACGCCCGGCGACCCAAACACGGAGGCAGGCATCCACGCCGATTTGGAGGTGAGCGCAGCACCTTTTTCCGTGAGATGGTCTCTCAGCTTCACGATCATGTGCATCGGCGACAGCAGCTTGCCCGTGTTCGAGGCCGGGCACACGTTGGTGCATCGTCCGCATTCAACGCAGGCATAGAAATCCAGCATCTGCTTCTGCGTGAAGTCCTCGATTTTGCCTACCCCGAATTCCTCGGCTTCTTCATCCTCCAGGTCCAGCTTGCTGAGCTTGCCCGGGGGATCCGTGCGACGAACCAGAATGTTGATCGGTGCCGTAATGAGGTGAAAATGCTTCGATTGCGGCACATAAATGAGGAACGACAACAAAATCAGCAGGTGAAGCCACCAGAATACGTAATAACACACCGTTATTGCCACCGGCGGCATCCAGGCAAACGCGGCCGCGATACTCGAGGAGATCGGCGCCATGGCCGACCAAGCCAGACCTTCCATGAGCCGTTCAAAAGCCATCGTCAGCAGCACCGAAGCCATCAGCGTTGTGATGAAAAACACGACAATGCTTGGCTTCCAGCCTCGCTTGAGCCGTTTCAGCTTCTCGCCATAACGGCGATATGCCGCATAACCGATGGCCAGCAGAATCAGCGCAACCGTAATCTCCTGCATGAGGATGAAGCCCGCATGGCCCGGAATCGGCAGGCTGTGGCCCGAAAGCCCTTTCCAGATGATATCGAGCGCCCCGAACTGTAAAATGATAAATCCGTAAAACACGATAAAGTGCATGATGCCGCTCTTGCGGTCCTTGAACAGCTTGCTCTGTCCGAACACCTGGATGGCGAACTGGCTCAGGCGCTCCTTCAGATCCTTCTTCAGATTCGCCGGCTTGCCCAAACGGATATACAGGTAACGGCGATACACCACGGTGGCGAACATGTACACTGCCCAGCCCGTGATCAAGACAAAGAGCAGCGCGTTGATTAATGTTGGAATCATCCCTCTCAGCCCCTTGCGTTAAAAGATCCTACTTCCACACCCTTCATTTCGTCTCTGCAGCGTCCAATTCTACAGCTCCTGTCACTCCTTCCAAAACCGGCTCGTCATTGTGTCAAGATTGGGACAATATATGAAGCGCTTTCATTATAGAGACAAAAACAAGACCTCCACATCGTGCCGTGCCGACCACTCTAAACCGAACATCATGATTGCTAGCTGCATCTCTTCATCTGTACAACGCTACATCCGTATTTGTGTACTTGCCTGCGGATACCCAGCTATTCGTTTCTTCCGGTTAAATTGCCGTCTATTGCTCTGATATGAACGCCTTATTTTGCTGCTCTTCTAGGTCTGCCTCATCCATTTTTCGCGTCTTCGTTAACCCATCGTTGACAATGACATGAACGTATTTTATGATGGATACAAGAAATGAATGAGTATTCATTCATAATTTTAACTGTATTCTAACACCGGGGTGAGCATATGACAAGTAAAAAAAATGAAAAATACCACCTGATCCTCCAGGGCGCCCTGAAAGTTTTTGCCGAAAACGGCTATCACCGGTCCCAGGTATCCAAGATCGCCAAGGCTGCCGGCGTGGCCGACGGCACCATCTATTTGTACTTTAAGAGGAAGGAGGATATTCTGATCCGCCTGTTCCAGGAGAAGCTTGGGGAGCTGGTCGGCAAATTCCACGAAAGCGTGGAAGGCACCACGGACGCCGTGGAAGCGCTGCGGACGGTGTGCAGCATCCATTTCTCGGAGCTGGAGAGCAATCCCGAACTTGCCTATGTCACGCAGATTGAGCTGCGGCAGAGCGATTTGGAGCTGCGCAAGGAAATCGGCAGCGCGCTTAAGCCATATATCGTACTGATCGAGAATATCCTGGAACAGGGCATCCAAGAACAGAAATTCCGTTCCGATCTGAACGTCAAGCTGGTCCGCAACCTGATTTTTGGCGCGATGGACGAAGCGGTAACCTCTTGGCTGATCTCCGGCCGTAAATATTCGTTGTCCGATCAAGCGGATGAGACGCTAAGCTTTTTTCTGAGCGGTGTTTCCGGCGGACAATAAGTCCTGCTGATATTCATATTGAAGGGAGAGTTTAACCGATGAAGATTGTGGTATTGCTTAAACAGACCTTTGACACGGAGGAAAAAATCACGATTGAGAATGGATCGATTGCCGAGGATGGGGTGAAATTCGTCATCAATCCGTATGACGAATATGCGGTAGAAGAAGCCGTGAAGCTTCGGGATGACCACGGCGGCAGCGTGACGCTCCTGTCCGTCGGACCCGACCGTACGGCAGAAGCCCTCCGGACCGCCCTTGCGATGGGGGCGGACGATGCGGTGCTGATCTCCGACGAACGGATTCCGGACGATGAATATGCGGTATCGAAGGTGCTGCATGCGTATTTGTCCAAGGAAAGCCCGGATCTGATCCTCGGCGGCAACTTCTCCGTGGACCGCGGTTCAGGCCAAGTGGCCATCCGCCTGGCACAGCTTCTCGGCATTTCGCACACCGGCTCCATTACCAAGCTTACCCTGAACGGGACCACCGCTGAAGTGCACCGGGATGCGGAAGGCGATCTGGAAGTGCTTGAAGTCCAGCTGCCGGCCATCTTCACCGCACAGCAGGGATTGAACGAACCCCGCTATCCGTCGCTGCCGGGCATCATGAAGGCCAAAAAGAAGCCTTTTCAGACGCTGACCTTGGATGATCTCGGGTTATCCGAACCCGATATTCAGCCGGCAACGAAGCAAAGCGAGTTGTCCTTGCCGCCGGAGCGAAGCGCCGGGCGCATTCTGAAGGGGGAGCCTGCCGAAGTGGCGCATGAGCTGGTATCCTTGCTGCGAACGCAGTCGAAAGTGATTTAATAAAAGGACAAATGAACCTGTGAATTCCTTCGATTCTTATTGTTGAATGCGATTACATGACAGCGGCAGAGCCCCTGCCATCGTGCCTTATGTATTCTGATTGTATGGTTTACGGGATGTCCGTCATGCACGCTTTTCGCTTAATGCGTCTTGGAAATCGGGGGCAGCAGCGATTGGAGGAATGACCCGCATTCGCTTTGGACGCTCAGGCTGGCCGACATCGTCAAACTCTCTTTACTTTCAACCCTAAATGGATCTTAGGAGGTTATGATATGAGCAAAACGATATTAGTGTATGCCGAGAACCGGGATGGGAAGCTGCGTCAGGTTGCTCTCGAGACGCTTGGCGCTGCCCGTTTAATTGCAGAAGATGGTGACAGCGTCCGTATTCTGGTTGCAGGCTCCAACATTACGGAGGCCGTATCGGCCCTGAACGGCTATGGTGCCGATACCATCTATGCCGTCGAGCATGAGGATCTGGAGAGCTATAATCCCGAAGCTTATATGGCCGCCATCGAAGCGGTAATTAGTCAGGCACAGCCCGATGCCGTCCTCTTCGGGCATACGGCCATCGGCCGCGACTTGGCACCGCTGGTGGCCGCTTCCTTGAATGCCGGACAGATCTCCGACGTCACCGCCGTTGACAACGCAGGCGGAGAAGCGGTATTCACGCGTCCGCTCTATGCGGGTAAAGCCTTTGAGAAACGCGTCTTTCAGAACGGACCGTGGGTGGTCACGGTTCGACCGAACAATATTCCCGCCGCGGAAGCCATCGAAGGCGCCAGCTCCGGCATTGAGGACATCGCTTACCCGGCTCCTTCCCTTCGCTCCGTGGTAAAGGACGTCGTTCGCAAAACCACGGGAAAAATCGACCTATCGGAAGCCAAAATCGTCATCTCCGGCGGGCGCGGCGTGAAGAGCGCGGACGGCTTTAAGCCGCTGGAGGAGCTCGCCGACCTGCTCGGCGGGGCGGTCGGCGCATCGCGCGGCGCCTGCGATGCCGGCTACTGCGATTACGCGCTCCAGATCGGGCAGACCGGCAAAGTCGTCACGCCCGAGATCTATATTGCCTGCGGCATTAGCGGCGCGATCCAGCATTTGGCCGGCATGAGCCAATCCAGGGTCATCATCGCCATCAATAAGGACCCGGAAGCACCGATCTTTAAAGTTGCCGATTACGGCATCGTCGGCGATCTGTTCGATGTCGTCCCGCTGCTGACGCAGGAATTCCGCAAGGTGTTGGTATCCTAGGACTTCTTAACGATTTATCATATTCAAAAAAGGCTGCTCCACGAGGTCCGAGGGACTTGGAGCAGCCTTTTTTACTACGTAAGTTCTCCGTGCCTGAAGCGTGTTCCTTCGCTTAAGAAGCATTCCGGGGGACTGCCACGTCACACGTCAACTGGATGCGAAACGGGTTCACAAGCCTGTCACCTATAAGAACCAAACCGTTTCAACAGCTTCTGCTGATGGGCCGTAAACGCTTCTTCCAGCGAAATATCATAGAGATCCGCCAACAGCGAAATATTGCCGAGCACGTCCCCGATCTCCTCCACCAGATCCTGCTTGAGCCGTTCCCTCGACTGAACCTCCTCATCGGGGCGGTCCCTGCCAATCTCATACGCGCGAACGGCACGCGCCGTTTCCCCTGCTTCCTCCATCAAAAATCCAACCCGGATAAAGGGGCCGTAACCGGCCCAGCCTCTTTCACCGTAGAACTGTTTAATCCATTGCTGAGCTTCATTCATATCCATGACGTGTGTTACCTCCGCGATTTCTTGGGATGACTGCATCCTTCTTTTTACACAATCCGAGATTAAATCCATGATAAAACGAACATGCATGCCATAAAATAAATAAGGTGCTATGTCGGCGTCGAAAGGATAGGCCGAACATTCCATGACACAAATCACTATATATAGTATAATTACTCGAACAAAATATCAACATCTGGGTAAGGAGTGTGCAAATTGAAATCCATATGCGTATTTGCAGGATCGAACATGGGCGAGCATCCGGACTATAAAGCAAAAGCGGCCGAACTTGGCAGGCATATTGCCCACAACCAATTCCAATTAGTATACGGCGGCTCCAACATCGGATTGATGGGTGAAGTAGCCAACGCCGTATTGCAAAATGGCGGCGAAGTGATCGGGGTCATGCCGAGAGGGCTGTTCAAGGGGGAAATCGTACATACCGGGCTGACCCAGCTCATTGAAGTAGCCGATATGCATGAACGCAAAGCGACGATGGGCAAGCTGGCCGACGGGTTTATCGCCATGCCGGGCGGTTTTGGAACCTATGAGGAATTGTTCGAGGTGCTGTGCTGGTCCCAAATCGGTATTCATCAGAAGCCGATCGGGCTGCTCAGTATCCGCGATTATTTTGAACCGTTCATGAAGCTGATTCAGTACAGCATTACCGAGGGCTTCTCCAACTCCTCGCACTTGAACCTGATCAACATGTCCGATGATCCGCTCAAGCTGTTAGGGCTTATGGACAGCTACACGCCTCCGACGCTGGACCTGAAGTGGAAGGACCTGGATTAAGGTTGCCTTGAGGGGCTTAAAGTGTTTTGAGGGTCTTGAGGGAAATAGCGCCCTCTAGAGAAAAATCCTTGGGTATAAAAATGGGTTGAAGGTCATTATGACGCATTGGCGTGGCCTGCCGCAATTCAAAAATGCACCGGAATCCCGGTGCATTTTTATTTTTCCTTAGCCATAACGCTGATATTAAACGAACCCGCCGTTCACGCGCAGCGTTTGACCCGTGATCCATTTTGACTCTT
The DNA here is from genome assembly GCF_000204455.1 of Paenibacillus sp. HGF5. Classification (NCBI taxonomy): domain Bacteria; kingdom Bacillati; phylum Bacillota; class Bacilli; order Caryophanales; family Paenibacillaceae; genus Paenibacillus; species Paenibacillus sp. HGF5. The sequence goes on from NZ_AEXS01000025.1 coordinate 10,765, forward strand.
CGCTGGCCAGGAACAGCACGACCCCTGCAATATCATCCGGTTCGCCCAAGCGCCCGAAGGAGTTCATGCTCACGATCCCAGCAATCTGTTCCTCCGATTTGCCAACGGTAAATAGCTCCGTATTAATCGGCCCGGGCGCCACTGCATTAATCGTGATCCCTTTGGGCCCGAATTCCTTGGCCAACTGACGCGTAAACTGCTCTACAGCTCCCTTCGTCCCCGCGTATACGCTGTAAGTCGGGAACATCTGCCCAGCGACCGACGTCGAGAAATTGATAATGCGCCCGCCGGAGTTCATATGGTGAAAAGCCTGCTGGATCGCAAAATAAGTCCCCTTCACGTTAATCGCGAAATGTTGATCGAAATCCTCCTCCGTTATGGCCGCAATCGGCTTGGTGGTCATGATGCCGGCATTGTTCACGAGGATATCGATTCCGCCATAGGCTTCGATCGTTTCACGAAACAGCCGTTCGATCTCCGCTACCTGACTAATATCGGCTTGAATGGCCCGGGCTTCGCCGCCGCCCTGCTTAATGCAGCCCACCACTTCCTCGGCTTTAGCCGGACTGCTTGCATAGTTTACGACAACCTTGGCTCCGTTCTCCGCAAGTCTCTCCGCAATTTCGCGCCCGATGCCTCTCGATGCTCCCGTTACGATAGCTACCTTGCCCGATAAGCCCTTTGTCATGATAAAACCTCCCGCATATGAATTGAGAAACACGAATCTCTCCCCAGATGGATGTTCTGATCGGCAATCTCTTATTAGTAATTTGATTATAGATCTCTTCATAACAAATTACAAGTGACAGATTTATAATTTTGTCATTTGTAAACGAATCAAAACTAAAAAGACGCTATCCTATGCGAGTATCGCCAAGAATAGCATCTTTTTTACATAAGGAATGATCTCATCATGCTAGCTCCCAAAGTGCCCTGCCGCATTCTGATGACGGCGGTTGGCCATATCCCTATTCCGCTAACCGTTCGTCGAAATCCCGGCCAACAATAACGTCCAAACCGACTCGAAGGCGGCTTCGATCCCATCCGAAGTCCATTGATAGGCATGGGCCGGATGGTGAAACAAGGAGGTTGCCATGAAAAAAGCCTTCGCCGCCGACTCCGGCTGGCCTGGCTTGAATTCACCGGCACGCATCCCTTGATCCATAATCTGGGTGATCTGCCCGATTAACAAATTCACATGCGTATCAATGATCTTGACAGCTTCCAGTGTCACGGACGCGTACATGGCAAACATCTCGGGATCCTCGAGAACGTAAGTCCGCTTAGCCCGGATCAGGGTATCCGTCCATAACCGCAAGCGATCGGTGGCGCTGCCATTCGTCCCGTCTGCAATGATCTGCAGCGGATCCGCAATCCGCTGAAGCCACCGCTCCGTGACGGCTTCTCTGAGAGCGGCCTTGCTGGGAAAATGCCGATAGAGCGAGCCGTGGCTCACCTGCAGCGCTTTGGCCACATCGACAACCGAGGTCTTGTCTGGGCCATAACGTCGAAGCGTCTGCTCGGCCGCGTCCAATATGGCTTCTTTCGTTAATGGTTGGTCATGTGACATAGGTTCCATGAGCAACGGGATTCCGTTCGCCCGCTGCCCACCTTCACGCCCCCTCTCTGTTGAACACATTATAGCAAACAACCTCATCATATCAATATTGAGTTTTTGTCATTTGTCCTTTCCACCATGAAAACCATTCTCCGTGCTCCTGTAGGATTGAAGCATATATGGGATCAATGAAATACGACAGATCCTGCTGCTCTGGCGACAATCACCATCCCCAGAAAAAAAGAGGAAGCTGGCACATTGCCGGCTCCCCCACTTCTTACCTTCTAAACTTCTGCAACTTGCGAATGCGTAGCAGCGAATTGCCGTTCTTCATAAATTCATAAGGTACTTTAACTTCCGCTACCCGAAAGCCTTCTGCCTCCAGCTCATGAATCAGACGGTCCAAATGGACGTAGCGGCTCCCCGATAAATCGGTCAACGGGAAGATGCGCACCTCTTCCGAGGCCACTCGCAGCAGCTCCCGGACCGTCTGGACATGAAAGTCATAATCCAATCGGTCGCTGTACATGAACAGAAAATGGGCGGACAACACCAGGTGAAACTGTTTGTTATCAAAAGGCAGCTCCGGCAGTACCGCAGCGACATAGCGATCCGGAAACTCCCGCATATCCCTAACGCAATCGCGGAGCGCTTGCTCGCGATGCCGGCGGAGCCCCTCCACATCCCCGTAATAATCCCAGACATAATTGCTTTTCGCCTGCTCCATCGTTTCCATGGCATGCCCGATATCCTGCAGTCCCTTGGCCTCCAGATCATCCGGCTTGTGATCATAAGCAATATCACTGGCCGTTATATCGAGACCCTGCTTCGAACCGTGAGCGGTGAACGAACACGCGCCGGAAGGGCAATCCAGCACCCTTTTACCGGCAAGCTCCGGCATCTTCAAATCAAACATGTTCGCGTACTCTTCGAACGTGCGGCCAATGAATACAACCCGGTCCAATGCCTGCTTGGTCTTGCCTCTACTCTGCTCAGCTTTACTCATCTCTTCTCACCTCAGCTATAGATTGGCTGCGGATGCGGCAGCTCCTGCCCACTCCGCAAGGATATACTACCATAATATGGAGTATAGGCATAAGAATATTATGATCCCTGCCTGATCTTTTTAAGAAAATCTATAACCTCATTTAAGTCATCCGTTTTCAAGACGATTTCTTTATCATTCACCAATACAACAATCGGAAATCTGGTTAGTCCTATAACATCCGCCGTTTGCCTGCCGGTCTCGTCCCTTACATTATGTAAATTGGTAGCTTGCAAAACCTCTCGATCGGCATCGGACATATGGATCTCTTCACTCCACCATGCAACATGCGTCTGCTCATTCGGCCCATTCGCCGCATTCGCATCTTCATAGAAATAATGAATTCGTAATTCGTCTTTTTCCGCCAGCAGTTCCTCAGGAACTTCTATCTTGCTCAAACCGGAACAACCGATCACCATCGCCAAGACGAACCAAGACATAACGCTCCTAAACTTCAATAACCCGTCACCCCCTGATACACTTATCCTGTTTATACTATAATATAGATAACTAACTTTCTTCGGAGGGGATTTCCTTATGCTATCTTATCCTGCGGCTACGACCAGAGAAGAGAAAATGAACATCATTCATCACATCAAAGACCGGCTGCTTCACTTGCACGGCGATGACATTCTGGCCATCGGCCTGTACGGCTCGATTGCGCAAGGGATCGATGGTCCTTACTCGGACATTGAGCTTCGGGTTGTTACGCAGGACGGAGTCTCCCTGCCCGGGCACGAATTCATATATCCCCCTTTCAAAATCGAAATCGGAATGAAACAGAAACAGGACATCTTCAAGGCTGCTGCGTCTGTGGATGACTCCTGGGCAATTAAGGCCGGCGCCTATGTACACCTGCAGGAAATCTACGATCCGGGGAACCTGCTCGCCGAGATTCGGAAGCTGCCCCTCGAGGTTTCGGACGAAGCGATCAAAGAAACGATGCGGGAATTCATGATTTGGGAGCCCTACGAAACGATGGGCAAAATCCGAAACAACGTCCAGTCCGGGAACCTTAACTATCTCCCGCTTGGCGCTAAGGACCTGACCTGGCAGACGGCCAAGCTGATTGGACTTGCCAACCGAACCTTTTATCATACAAGAGCGCGGACTTTGGAGGAATCCCTGTCCCTCCCGTCCCGACCTTCCGGTTATGACGAGCTGGCGCAGCTGGTCATGCGCGGACAGCTTCTCCAAATGGATCATGTCTATGAGCTCTGCGAGCAGCTCTGGACCGGACTAAACGCATGGTATGAACAGATGAATATCGAATATAAATTAAGAGAGCTTCCATTCTGATGGAGGCTCTTTTGTTAGGTAGGGAGCCATCGTTCTCAATCTTATATTGACACATGTCATATTCTGGAACTACGCTGTGTAAGGGCCTATTTCTTACATATGATGAAAGATCACACCGCGAATGACCCTGAATGATCCTAAAAGGAAGTGAGTATTGATCATGCAAATTCAATTGAGCAGACCGCCGGACCGCAGACCGCCTTATTGGCTGCCGCTTACAACCATCCTGGCCGTCATACTCTTTATCTCCCTCATGCTGTGGTTCGAGAAGCCGCCGGAAGCCAGAAAGATCGATGCACCCGCAACTGAGTTCTCCGCAGAACGCGCCATGGCACATGTCGAGCGGATTGCCCAAGAGCCCCACCCGATGGGGTCCCCTGCCAATGCGGAAGTCCGGGCTTATTTGGTGGAACAGATGAAGCAGCTCGGCTTGAACCCGGAGGTTCAGGAGTTTAATGACCGTCTGACAACCAAGTACATCGACGCCGACGTGCAGCTTACGAACATTCTCGGCGTCATTAAAGGAACCGGATCGGGGAAACCGCTCCTACTGATGTCGCACTATGACTCGGTCCCTACCGGACCGGGAGCGAACGATGCTTCGGTCAGCGTAGCTTCCTTGCTGGAGACGGCAAGAGCGATCCAGGCCGGACCTCCGCCGCAAAATGACATATGGATCCTGCTGACAGACGGGGAGGAAAGAGGCCTGCTAGGTGCTGAGGTGTTCTTTCAGGATCCGGCGCACCGTGAGATTGGCATGATTGCGAATTTTGAAGCCCGGGGATCGAAGGGCTCGTCTTTCATGTTCCAGACCAGCGACAGCAATGGACGGATCATTGAAGAATATGCCCGGGCCGTATCCAATCCTGTCAGCAACTCCCTCTTGGTGGATCTCTACAAACAACTGCCGAACGATACCGATCTGACGGTGGCGCTGGAGCATGGCCTCCCGGGGCTGAACTTTGCCTATGGCGACGGGTGGGTAGCTTACCATACCCCGATGGACAACACGGAGAATGTCTCCCTTGAGACCATGCAGCATCAAGGCGAGAATGCGCTCGCCATGGCAAAGCATTTTGGCAACCTGGACTTGGCTGACCTGACCTCCACAGGCGACCGCATCTATTTCAATCTGTTTGGCCTGCTGATTCACTACCCTGCGCACTGGGCAATTCCGATCACCGTAGCGATCGCAGCGCTATGGCTGGCTTTTGCTTGGTTGTTTGCCCGCTTCTCCCTGCTTACCGTTAAGGGAGGGCTGATCGGGCTCGGAACTCCGATTCTGGCCGTCGTGCTCTCAACCGCGCTCAGCTATGGCTTGTGGACGCTCATCGATGCGTTGTGGGCAGGCAAAATGACGCAGCCCACAGGCGCAACCTATGATTCGCTTCTGTACAGCGTCAGCTTTGTCCTGGTGACCCTCATCGTTCATGTGGCGCTTACCCGCTGGATTGTGCGGAAAGCAAATGAAGTGGAGACGCTGCTTGGCGGCGCGTTCCTGTTCCTGCTGCTGCTCATCGGCTCGACCTGGCTTCTGCCGGGCGCAAGTTATTTATTCGCGATACCGCTGCTGGTTCATTTCGCGGCTCTGACGTGGGCGGCATTTACCCGGGACCCGCGCGAGACCTTAATCCATCCGGCCGTCGTGTTGGGAACGTCGCTTATCCCGGTTCTGATGTTCACGTCGGTCTTTCACATCGTATTCCTCCTGCTCCCGCCGGGGATTCATCTATTCAGCGTTGTGCTCATCGGACTGATACTGGCCCTGATGTCCCCGGCAGTCCGAATGCTCGCGCATTCTTGGAAATGGGTGCTGCCGGCCGCTTTCATCGCCATCGTTGTCCTGCTCGGCATCGGCTGGAGCCAAGCTGAACCCGGGCCGGATCGGCCGGTTTATGAAAATCGGTAGGCCCCCCCCTAAAGCGCTAATCGTTCTTGTTGCACCGATAAGCGCTTGTCCCCCTGCATGCCAAACAAGCAAACGCGAATACTGCGTTTGCTTGTTTTTTTACATTGAACAGTTCAGCCGCCGTTACTTCACGATGTCTTGCCAATGCGAAGGAAGCTCATACGTCTTCAGATGCTTGTATTCCAACAGCTTCACCATACTGCCGGGAATCGTCGGAGCCACCTCAAAAACCAGGTGGTCCTTTCCCACCGGGATATGGGGACCGACCACCGGGCGGGCCTCCAGCGTGATGACGAAATGAAAGCCGCGGAATCCGTTCACTCTCTTCACTTGGATTACGTCCACGAAGTAGGGATAGACAACCGGAAGCTCCTTCAACGTATGGCTATAATGCCGATTGACGACTTCATCGATATGGGGAAGCAGAAACAGCATCAGCATATCCTGATACTGCAGTTGGTCACTGTCTTTTTTCGGTGATGTATAATCGGTCACCTCGGCATGGGATGGCAGCGGCAAGCCGAAAATCGTGACGACCGCAAGGATCAGGCTGATAAAGTATTTATTCATGTTCCTCTCTTCGCACCTCCTGCCACAGCTCTTATGAATTAGGTTCTCCCAACCGATAAGATTGATGTAACGCCATCCGAATCGAACGTGATTAGCCATATAGATGAATCAAGTTACGTACGATATGATAGGTGGTAGGAAGCTATCGATTCGGCGCATTCCTTCCTCTCGGCATGCCTTCGGCGCATACGATCAACACCGGCGGGAGGAAACACATCATTAAGAAAAAAAGGATTATGACCATGTCTGCAGCTATTATCGCATTACTAGCGATCATTATAATTTCAGCCAGCTTCTACTTCTATAACGTCGCTATTGCCCGGGCCGATAAGGCTTTCCTGAACGGCAACCCGGACCTGGAAGCCAACTCGAATATCGATAACCCCTTTGCGGATAGTAAGGATTGGTGGGCCAAGCAAAGCTTCGAGGAATGGAGTCTTACCTCAGACGACGGCTTGAAGCTGCATGCGTACTATATACCTGCCGAAGTGCCCACGGATAAAACCGTCTTGATCGCGCACGGATACTCCGGCCATTCGGAGCAGATGAGCGGATTCGCCCAAATGTATCATGAGGACCTGGGCTACAACGTCCTTCTTCCCGATGCGCGTGGCCACGGAAAGAGCGAAGGCGATTACATAGGCTTCGGCTGGCCGGAGCGGATGGATTATCTCAGATGGATTGAACGTGTCATCCGGCATACAGGGGAAGACGCCCAGATTGTCCTGCACGGCGTGTCCATGGGCGGGGCTACGGTGATGATGACCAGCGGCGAAGAGCTTCCGCCCCAGGTGAAAGCCATTGTCGAGGACTGCGGGTATACCTCGGTCACGGATGAGCTGACCTATCAGCTGAAGCGCATGTATAAGCTTCCATCCTTCCCGCTGGTTCAATCCACGAGCCTGCTCACCAAGATCCGGGCCGGATACTCCTTCGGCGAGGCCTCCGCGCTGGAGCAGGTGAAGAAATCCAAGACGCCCACGCTGTTCATACACGGCGGCGGGGATCTGTTCGTCCCTACCGAGATGGTGTATGAGCTGTACGAGAACGGTCCGGAGCAAAAGAAGCTGTTCATCGTCCCCGATGCAGGCCACGGCCTAGCACGCCAGTTCGATCCAGAAGGGTACGACCGGGAAGTGAAGGAGTTTATCGGCACGTATGTGCAATAAAGATGAAAGAAGGGTAAAAAGAGCAGTCCATGCGGACTGCTCTTTCTTAGCGGAATTGTGTTAGGTGATAGTGTACAAGCAGTGCCGAAAATATCATTTGCTTGGTAATTCCTGCTCTATTTCTAGAGATCTTGCTGCTCCAACGATACCAGCTCAAATACCCGGCGGATTAATGCGTGGAATGGTGTTCGATGCATCCTGGCTTGAGACCAGACTTTTATCCTCGAATCGTGTGGACAGAACGACATGCGTCGATGAATGGCCAAACGTGTTGCACGTTTCAAGGAAGGTTTCCAAGCTTTCACTCGTTGCGGTGACGACCTTCAATAAATAATTGTACTCTCCACTCGTCCTGTAGAAATCGACGATCTCCGGAGCCGACTCTGCGTATGCCTCGAACTCCCTGCAGTTATTCGATTTAAACAGTACGAACGCAGTGGTATACTTGCCGAGTTTCGATGGGGCAAGCACTGCACGATACCCCGTTATAACTCCCTGCTCCTCCAGCTTCCGAAGCCGTTCCGTCACGGCTGGCTGGGACATCATGATTAATCGGCTCATCTCGGAGATTGTTATTCGAGCATTTCCGTGAAGGATCGATAAGATTTTATTGTCTATGTGATCCATAATCCATGCACCTCATTTTTTAAAGTTAATGGCGTAAGCAACGTAATTATTAAGTTTTTTGACCCCAAACTCCTTTATAACTCCATTTCGATTGTAAAATAATTCAAATATAATTTCATTATGAACCGACAAGGGAGATGGAGAATATGACCACGAAGTTACATGAGGGCACAATGATAAACGGGTTAAACTTTTTCACAACCATTGATGGAGTTAGAATTGCTTATCGAATGGATGGTCCAGCCGGTAAACCGGTACTGATGCTGGCGAACTCAATTGCAACCACAATGCACATGTGGGACGGCCAAATAGCTGATCTTTCTGAGCATTTTCTCGTGCTTCGCTACGACTATCGGGGACATGGCGAATCGGATACACCTGAGGTTCCCTATTCGTTCGATCGACTGGGGCGGGATGTCATCGAACTGCTTGACTCGCTTCACATTGACCGCGTGCATTTCCTTGGGCTATCGTTAGGCGGCGCGGTCGCACAATGGCTTGCGATCCACGCTCCAGAGCGGATCGACCGGCTCGTCCTAAGCAATACATCCTCTTATCTGGGACCGGCTGAGCAATGGCAAGGTTTAATCACATCTGTGCTGCAACGCGAGAACCTTCCAGAGTTCGCCGATACATTCATGAAGAACTGGTTTCCTTCACATATGGTGGAGTCAGAAAATGAGATCGTTGCTTCTTTTCGGGAGATGGTGCTGTCGACTCGCCCACATGGAATCGCAGGAAGCTGGGCTGCTATCCGCGATATGGATATGCGCCGGACGGCTTCCCTGATCAGCAGCCCAACACTCGTCATTAGCGGGCAGTATGATACTGTGACGCTTCCGAGCCACGGTGAATTGATCGCTAAAACGGTGCCGAATTCCAAGTTCGTCTTGTTCCCATCCGTACACTTAACGAATGTGGAGTATCAATCCGAGTTCCTGAGTACTGTGTTGGAGTTTTTGCAGTCGGAATAATAAAGTGAATTACGAGGTGGGTATACGTTGATATCATAAAGAACCAAGTATGGGATCGTATACTTGGTTCTTCTATCATTTCTGGGGCGATTGACCATTCGTTTCAAACGCATACAAGATGGCTGTTGAGTTCTTTCTTTCCCGACAGTCTGAGCAGTCCATGTGGACTGCTCTTTTTTAGCGAGGTGAGAGGTACCCTATAGCACCGTTCTCTTTCCTTCAGCGTGCTCGGGTTATATGTTCCCGCAATACTGTACCGGCATATCGATAGGCCTTAATGGTTCCCTAGCGCTGAAACCCCGGTCTTTTTCCCTCAGCCAGCATGCCGTTAATGCTATCGATTAACTGCGGCAGCTCGCTCATCGTCCGGATCGTAAAATCCGCCCCGTTACGGATAAACGTCTCTTCGGTTTTCGAGATCGCGGTTTCCCGGTCCGACTCTGACAGGGCATGGAACTCTTCCAAGCTCAGGCCCATTTCGGAGCTGCCAATAGCAACGCCAACCGACCACACGCCTGCGTTCACGCCTTCTTTCACGTCGGAGACGGTATCGCCCACCTTAACGACTTTCCATGAAGCCGATAATCCAAGAAACTCCATGTTCCGGTAGATCATGTAGGGATAAGGTCTTCCTTGAGAGTGCGTGTCATCCGGCGTGAAATAGACATCCGGGCTGTACCCCTTTTGCCGCGCATTGGCAACCACGACCTCCATCATGCTGCTCGTATAACCGGTCGTGGAACCGATTTTCAAGCCTTGCTCCTTCAGCGCTTCAACCGCCTCAATGACACCCGGAATCGGGTCCGTGTACTCGGATAAAGAGACCATCAAGGCCGGCTCGAATTCCGCATACAGCCGTTCCACATCCTGCTCACCGAAAGCTCTGCCGTACTTCGCCTCCCATAGCGCAGACACTCTCGGCATGGACAGCATGGCACGAATATGGTCGATCTTCAGCATGCCCATCGGCGCTCTCGCTTCCTCCATCGTTACCTCAATACCCGCATTCTTGAAAATATCGACAAACACGTTCACGGGCGCAAAACATCCAAAATCCACGGCCGTTCCGGCCCAGTCCAATATAACGCCTTCGATTCGGTTCATCGTGCCGTCACCCCCATATATTCTTCAATAATCGTACATAATTGCTCGATATCCTGCTCATAGATCTCTCCGATATTCCCGATGCGGAAGGTATCCACGTCGGTCAGCTTGCCCGGGTAAATCACATAACCTCTTTCTTTAATATAAGCGTAAAAATGCTCAAAGCTAAACCCTTCGCTCGGGAATAAAAACGTGGTGATGATCGGGGATTGTTTATCATCGGTGATATATGCCCGGATGCCGATCTGCCCCAATCTCTCCCGCAGCAGGCGATTGTTATTCCGGTAACGGCTGAACCTGGCAGGGACGCCGCCTTCTTCATTCAGCTCATCCAACGCTTTGGAGAAAGCCGCCACGACATGGGTCGGCGAGGTATAACGCCATTTGCCGTCCTTGTCCATGCCCTTCCATTGGTCGTACAGGTCGAGCGACAAGCTCCGTGCTATTCCTTCGCAGACTGCAAGCTTCTCAAGCTTGGCGATCACGAAGCCAAACCCCGGAACGCCTTGAATGCATTTATTCGCGCTGCTGATCAGGTAATCGATACCGAGCCCCTGTACATCGATCTCCATGCCGCCAAAGCTGCTCATCGCATCAATGATGAGGGTTTTTCCATATTCCCTGGACAGCTTCGAGATCATCTCCAGCGGGTTCAGAATGCCGGTGGTCGTCTCGCAATGAACCATCGCGATATGCGTAATCCGCAAATCCTCATGGAGTATGGCCCGCAGCTCATCCTCGCTTGGATGTTCATCGTAATTCACCTTGTACTCCGCGTAATTCAGTCCGATGTACTCCGCCATTTTCACGATCCGCTCGCCGTAGGCACCGTTCGTTACGATCAGTACCTTATCGTCTTTCGAAATGGCGGACGTCATGACGGCTTCGACGGCAAACGTGCCGCTTCCCTGCATCAGCACGGCGGTGTACAGCTCTGGATCCGCTCCGGCCAGTGCCAGGAGCTGCGATCTGATTTTTTGCGTAATCGATTTGTATTCATCATCCCACGTGCAGCGGTCAAAGAGCATTTCCTCTTTTACCGCCTTGGTTGTGGTCAAAGGTCCCGGTGTCAAAAGCTTGTAGGTTTTCATGTCGCATCGCTCCTAAGTCGGCTTATTCTTTGGATCCGTTGAAGAATTGCTGATGCTCTTCCAGCAGCTCCACGGTCAGCGGCTTCTCGAAGGTCATCGAGTATGCAGGCTTGTTGACTTCATCGACGGTCTCCCCTTCGTACAGGGCCACCGGGTAGTTCGCAATCAGATCTTTGCGGGCATCCTTTACGATGGTCTCGGCCATCTTCATCGCTAGATCGGTCGTTGCATTCTTCTTGTCCACGACCGCAACCGATTCGGTCAGCGAGAAGTTTCCTTCGACCGGATCCACGTAGTCAATCGGTGCACCGGCGGCTTTGGCCGCTACCGCCTGATGGCGGAGTCCAAACCCAGCCGCCACTTCGCCCGCCTGCACTTTCTTGATCGGACCGGAGCCCGAGCTCTCCAGATGCGGTCCCACGTTAGCAATCAGGTCATGAAGCACTTTACGTCCCGCATCTTCGCCGTACTGCGTAATAATGGCCTGAACGAGCAGCCAGCCGGTGGAAGAATCCATGATGTTCGGAATCGATACAAGTCCGCTGAATTCCGGTTTGGTCAGGTCCGTGATGGAGGTGGGCATCGTCAATCCTTTGTCCTTCAGCACTTCCGTATTCACGAAGATGGAGCCGGTATTCGCCAGAATCGGCGTGTAATATGCCGGATAAGAACCGGTAGCGCCTGCGTCAAAAGCCAGATCCTTAAACATCGAATGCTTGCTCTGCGAGCTTTCGATGAAGTAGGAGCTCATCGTGACGAGATCGGCCTCGATTTTGTTCCCCTCCGCCATCAATTTGCCCCCAAGTTCGGAGGTGCCCAGGGATTGGACAAGGTACTGTCCTTCATATCCGGCATTCTTCAATGAGGTCTCCATTGCCGCAACGGCTTCTTCATCCCCATTGGTGTAGATGACTACCTTCTTCGCTTCCCCCGCACTGCCGCTGCCGCAGGCGGCCAAAGCAAACACCATACTGACTGCGATCAATGACAGCAGCATTCCCTTCAGCGTCTTCATCATGATTAACTCCACTCCTTGAATTTTTTTATTTAGTAATGATTTAAAAAAATGAATTAGCCTGCGCATTCCGCGTCAGAATGGCTGGTGGCGATTTCGAGCAAGGAGTTGCTCCTCACTTCAAGTGTCAATACCCAGCGGAGAGGACGGAATCGTATTGGAGAAGCGAATGCGTTCGCCTTTGTATTCGGATTTCTACTGCTTAATCATCTCAATCCGAGAAATCCGAAGACAACAGCGATCGGAAGTACGATCCGGCATCGTAGCGGACAAGCGTAATGGGGCACCTTTAGCGATGCGCCGTTCTCCTCTGCCATGCGTCGCACACCAGCTTGATGATCAGATTCGTGAAGAAGATCAGCATCGACAGCACGAAGATCTCATTAAACTTGGCGAAATGCTGCAGCTCTTTGATTTTGCTGGCGACGAGCGACGTCTGGGCCGATACGAGAAAAATGATGCCGCTGATCGTCACCATGGCGTTGATGAAATAGTAGCTGAACATCTCAATGACGGTTGAGGCCGAGTTCGGGAGGACCACCCGATACACGGTCTTGAACCAGCTGTCCCCCAGCAGTTCTCCCGTGGTTTCCCAGGAGGGATTCATCTTGGACAGAGAGTTCTTGGCCATCAGGTACGGCGTCGTAAAGAAATGAACGATGTTGCACAGAACGATAATGATAAAGGTCCCCTTCAGACTGCTCCCGTTAAAGAAGAGCAGGTAGGATATCCCGAGCACCATGCCGGGCACGGTATTGGTTATCATGGATATGATGTCTACCGCGGACCGGGCTTTTAACGATGTACGCACATTGAGCAGCGCGGATAAGTACGCCATCAAGGTACCGAGCAGCGCCGTTAAGAAGGCGACCCAGAGCGAATTGCGATAGACCCCCGTCAAATCACTCGATTGAATCACATCCCGCACATGCTGGAACGTGAAGGTCATGTCATAGGGGTAACTGCTCAGCCAAGGAGCGATGAACATCACCGCAAAAATGGACAGCATGCCCATCACAATGGCCGACGACATCACCCCGAAGGCGATATCCCGAACGCGCTGCCGCGGCAGCTCGATATCCGACAGCTTGTCATAGTGGAAATTCCACTTTTCCAGATAATTCAGCAGCCAGATGCCGAACACGGCCGGAATCAGCATCATTACCGCAATGACAGCGCCTTGATTGAAGTCCGGAATGGAACCCAGCATCACCTGGTACAGCTGCGTCGCCACGACCGGATAGGTACCGCCGACGGAAGCCGGAATCCCAAAATCCGTAAAGCTTAAGATAAAGGACAGCACAAAGGCCCCTCCAAGGGCTCCCGCAAGGGGACGCAAAATCGTATTCATGAAACTTCTCATCGTACCGTCACCCATTAACTTGGATACGATGATGAATTTTTTATCAATGTACTTAAACGCGTTATGGATCAGCAGGAATACCGGCGGCAGCGTGTAAATGACGTAGCCGATGAGCAGCCCGTTCCATCCGTAGATATCGAACAGATTGCGCCCGGCAAGCCGGGTGATCAAGCCCTGGTTACCGAACGAATACATGATGGCGAACCCATAGGTAATCGTCGGGAGCAGCATGGGGACCATGATGACGGTTTTCAGCAGGCCTTTGACGGGCCGGTATATTTTGGTGCAATGAATGGAATACGCGAGTATGAACCCCAGAACGGTCGTGATCACGGCCGTTACGCCCGATACCTTCACGCTGTTGCCGATCGCCACGACGAATTCCCGATTCGCCCCTATGGATGCATAGTGTCCAAGGGTAAATCCCTGATCGGATCCGAAGGAGCGGATCAGCAATATGAGCAGCGGCAGGAACAGAAACACGGCGAACAATAACAGGATAACGGTAAAGATCACCCGCATTTCAGGCTTCGCGCTACGCATACTGTTCACCGAACAGGTTGTAGATGTTCTGCCTTTTGATATGCAGCTGCTTGATAATGAACTGCTTCACAAAATCATTGCTCGGATGATGGACAATCTCCTGAGGCGTGCCGAATTGGGCAATCTGTCCCTGATGGATGATCAGGATTTTGTCCGAGAGCGTCAGCGCCTCTTCCGGGTCATGCGTCACAATGATCGTGGTCAGCTTGAATTCCCTGGCGATCGATTGGATCCGCTGCTTGATCGATTCCTTGATCACGCCGTCCAGCGCACTGAGCGGCTCATCGAGCAGCAGGATTTTCGGTTTCGTGACCAGCGTTCTGGCCAGCGCCACTCTCTGCTTCTGCCCCCCTGACAGTTCGCCGATCCGCTTGTCCAAGTGGGGCTGGAGCTCGAGAAAATCGATATATTCCCGGACCTCCTGCTCGCTCGCGGTTCCCTTCTTATTGCGCAGGCCGTATACGATATTGTCGTAGGCATTCAAGTTGGGGAATAAGGCATAGTCCTGAAACACGATATTAAATCCCCGCTTCTTCATCGGTACGTTGCTCAGATCTTGACCCTGGAACACGATTTTTCCCTGATCCATTCGGGTGAGTCCCAAAATAATATTCAGCAATGTGGTCTTCCCGCTCCCGCTCGGACCAAGCAGCGATACAATCTCGCCCGTGCCGATTTCTACGTTGATGTCATCCAAAACCACTTTATCGTCGAATTGTTTGCAAATATGCGCTAGCTTCAGCAAACGGCTCACCTCCTTAAACACATCCTCAGTATAGAAACCATATGTAAATAAGAATCATGGGAACTGTTAAATGTAAGTAAATTATGCATATATCATTCATAAATCAATACCAACTATTGACCATATTCACTCAAAACAGATGCCTAACTTATGAATAATGTAGGTAACTGTATTGAACATGGCCGTGCGAATCGGTAAACTAGACATGAATACAGGCATCAACCACTAATGCGGATTGAATGGGTGAGCGAATGTTTCCATTGGAGAGGCAAAAGAAAATACTTGAGCTGCTTACGATTCGAAAAGTACTGAAGATCACGGAGCTTACGGAAGAGCTGAACGTCTCCGTGGATACGCTGCGACGGGATTTGAACACCCTGACCAAGCAAGGGCGGATTGAGAAGATCTATGGCGGGGTAAAGCTCGTGGAGTCCCGGTTCGGCGAATCCTCCATGGATGAGCGCATGGTCAGCCAGCTGGAAGAGAAGGACCGGATCGCCCGCAAATGCAGCGAATTCGTTCATGACGGCGACTGCATCTACATCGACAGCGGCTCGACCACGTACCAAATCGCCAAATACGTGAAGCATAAGAAGAAGCTGACGGTGGTTACGAATTCACTTCCGGTTGCGATCGAGCTGATGGACAGCGACGTGGAGCTAATTATGATCGGCGGCAAAATCCGGCGGGAGGAGCAATCCGTCGTCGCGTATGAATACATCTTCAACTTTCATGAGCTGAATGTGCTGAAGGCGTTTATCTGCTGCAGCGGCATCACCATCGAAAAAGGCATCTCCGACTACAACCTGGAAGAAGCCATCACGCGCAAAAAAATGATCGAGCTGTCCAAAGAGGTGATTGTCATGGCGGACAGCACCAAGTTTGGCAAAGACGTTACCATTTCCATCGCTCCGCTCGACAGAATCGATACCATCGTGACGGATGCGAACGTCCATCCAAGCTTCATTCCAACATTCAAGAAGACCAACACAACGCTTATGATTGCAGATGAATAGAATAGAAAAACAAGCCAAAAACGGACAATACCCATCGCAGAACGTCAGCGAGTATGGGAATGTCCGTTTTTTATTTCACACTATCGGAGACCAGTGCTACCTTATATGAGCCTTTTCCAGTATCCTGCACCCATAAGGATTAATCTTCTTTGCATGCATCTCCATCTCTTTATTATGTGGATGACGGACCAAGCCCCCTTTGTAAGCGGTTGTACATTAGAAGGGAAGTCCATATAATGATTAAGGAATGAAAATTAGGATATTTTTGTTATTTTCTGCGACATTATGCAGGTAGAGGAGGAATCTGATTATGAACGTTGGATCAGCACGAGCAGCGGCAACAGATTGGGTCTTGCAGCATGCCAGCAGGGAGCCTGGATTCATGGGTGCCTATTTCAGCGGCTCCACGGTCGGCAAGCCGGACGATGCCCAGATGGCTCCGTCATCAGACATTGACGTCGTTGTAGTCACCGCGGATCCGGAGCCCCCGCTGAAACCGGGGAAGTTTATCTACCAGGATGCCTTGATCGAGGTCACCTATCTGTCCTGGCAGGACCTAGCTTCGCCCGAGCAAGTATTAACGTCCTACCATCTGGCCGGCAGCTTCCGCGTAGACACCCTGATGTCCGACCCGACCGGGCAGCTGCGCAAGCTGCAGACGGACGTCTCGCGGCATTTTGCCGACCGGATCTGGGTCACCCGCCGCTGTGAGAACGTGCGCGAACGTATCATGAACGGTCTCCAATCCATAGATCCTACCGCTCCTTGGCATCGCCAGGTAACCTCGTGGCTGTTTCCTACCGGCGTAACCACCCATATGCTTCTGGTCGCCGCGCTTCGCAACCCCACGGTCAGACTCCGCTATGCGGCAGTTCGCGACGTGCTGAAGGAATATAACCAAGAGGAGGTCTACGAGGAGCTGTTACGTTTGCTGGGCTGTAAAGACCTGACTGCCGAGCAAGCCATGAATCATCTCAACGGACTGGCCCGAACCTTCGATGCTGCTGCTGCGATTGCGAAGACACCCTTTTTCTTCAGCAGTGACATTACGCCGGAGGCAAGACCGATTGCCATTGACGGCAGCCGCGAGCTGATCCTAAACGGAAGCCATCGGGAAGCCGTCTTCTGGATGGTGGCCACCTTCGCCCGCTGCCACAACATCTTGGAGGCTGACGGGACTCCCCAATTTCAAGAACAGTATGCTCCCGCTTTCGATGCGATCCTGGCCGATCTCGGCATAACGTCTACCGATGACCTGCTCCGGATGGCCGAAGAGACCCTCCGTTTCCTGCCGAAGCTGTGGGATGTCACGGTAGGCATTCTGGATGCCAATCCGAATGTTTCCGGGGGCGAAGAATCAACCTCATAACTTTCAATTTCGTATAGAAAAGACCACGCCAGGATTCGTTCCTGGCGTGGTCTTTGTATTGTACATCTTGCGTATTACTCCCTGTGCGTACGTTGCGTGGTCCGAGGCATGCTTCGATGGCTGTTAACCAACATGCTTGTCGCACGCATGGCTGTCGATCCTTTTTAGTGGCTTTCCTGCTCCAGCGGCAGGTAAAACCGGTGCTCCTCTTGGTCTATGGCAAAGCCGACCGACTGATACAGCGATAACGCCGTATCATTGGCTGCCTTTACTTGCAGCTTGACCGTGGCGGACCCATGCGCCTGAAGATAAGATATGGCGCGGCAAAGCAGAATGTTTGGCGATCCCCCGCCGTCTCCACGGTTCCCGCACAAACACATCTTCAATCACGCCATCCCCCTCCTCCTGCCATGCCATGGTACTGCCGACGATCGTATCCCCTTCCAGGACATTCATGGCGATCCAGTTGGAATGCCCCTTATATTCCCGTAATCGTTCGAGACCCAGCGGCGCTTCCGGCCAAATCTCAGCTTCGAGCTTTAAATACTCCACTTCCTCTTCCGCAGACTCGATCCTCCACAATCGATTTTGATAGCGATCATCTAACGGCAAGGCAGGAATAGGCTTCTCCAATGATCGTTTCATGGCATAAAGGTTCTCCAGCGGCTGAAACCCCTTCTTCACCGTAAAAAAAGCGTTATTGGCGCTCTCATGGACATAATTGCCCACGCACAAATACGTCTCGTACGTCTTCGGCAAAGTCCTCATTAAGACAACCGCCCGTTCATACAGGACCTGATACAATTCGTCCAACAGGCCATCATCCCGCTCACGATGCGGAACCACCTTGAGATTCACGTAAATATGATGCTTGCAGTTCGGGGCACATCCCGGCGGAATCACGTTCATGATCCCGACCTGACCCTTAGCTACCATCTTCCCGTCTTCGATAGCGCAAAACACGTTTTCCCAATTCTCCCGGTCACCCACCCACCAGAACAGCGCATTCTCGGCGGATACCGCCTGATATAACTCGCCTAGTAGAGGCATGTCGCCCTGCCTAAAATTACGAATGATTCTTTCGCTCAAATGAATGTCACCAGCCTTTGCGTTCATTGTAAGGCGATCGGAGTGCCACCAACAGAGAAAAAACAACTATAGACAAACAAGCCGCTATTTCAAACAACGATCTCCTTATAATGGGTGTACAATAATGTTATTACGTAATATAATAATTACGTAATAACATAATAAACTAAAGTGAGGTTGATGATTCCACATGACACGTGATCTGACCCAAGAGATGGATGTCTTAAAGAATCAAATGGCGGAGCTGCAGCAGCTTGTTTATCAAGCTCTTATGGAACGAAAACCTGCATCCGCATCAAACCCATACCGCCAAGAAATCGCAACAGCGCCCACCATAAATGAACCCAATCCGGAAGATGGCTCTGTCTTCTACTCCGGGCAAGTGCACCTGAACGGACAAAACATCCGCTGGGAGCCACAGCAACGCCGATTGAATCAATTACTGGACATGAATACCGAGAAAGCGGCCAAAATCCTCGCTGCCCTGGGCAACAAGCAGCGCCTGGATATTTTGAAGGCCGTCATGGCGGAGCCGCTATCGGGTTCGGAGCTGGTGGAACGGTTGAACATGGGAACGACGGGTCAGCTGTATCATCATCTCAAGGCGCTGCTCGGCGCAGACCTGCTCGTCCAGGAGCAGGGGGGCCGCTACGCTCTTCCCCAGCATCGAAGCCTGCCGTTCCTGCTGCTGTTGTCCGCTGCCGGCGATCTGCTCGATGCCAGCGATTACCTGGAGATGTCGGAAACCCGCAACAATGCAGGGATGTACTTCGGGCCCTCGCATGGCTTTGATATTCATCAGCTGCTTTGGGCCGTGGTGGAAAATTCGATTTTGGAGCATACGAGCGGGTATGGCGATCAGATCGGCATTTTTCTGCATGAGGATGGCAGCGTGACGGTGACCGACAACGGAAGGGGCATTCCGGTGCAGGCCCTCCCGAATTCCGATGTCCCCGTTGTGCAGTCGATTCTGACCGATGTCCACCGGTTCAACAACAGCGCGCACTTTCTGGTTCCCGGCGCGGAAAAAGGCATCAGCATTGCCGTGGTCAATGCCCTCTCCAAGCAGCTGTCCGTGGAAATTCGGCGTGACGGGAATATATACCGGCAGGAATACCGGCACGGCATTCCACAGACGGGTCTTTTGACGGTTGGTTTGACTCAAGAGACGGGAACCAGCGTGACGTTCAAGCCCGAGCCGGAATTGTTCAGCTCGGCCTTTGAATTTGACCGCATCCTCGAGCGCAAGGACGCGATTGCCGCGGATTATCCTGCACTTGCCCTGACCCTTCGGAACACCGCTGAATAAGTGGCCTTTCGAAGCGGTCCGAACTTGTATACTTTGCTTTTTTTCAGCAGCGGCAGATATGGTTGGCACCCATCCAAGCATGCCCCGGACCACGTGCCGTGCGCACAGGGAGCAGTTTTGTACGATGTACGAAAGCCTGGTATCTGTTACACCGAGTACCTGTGCTCCTATGCTATACTGAGCTTGAACGAACGCTAATCGAGGTGATTTAGAATGCTGGAACGTTCTATGGAGAATGTAATGGAATCCGAACAGGAAAGGGGCTGGTGCGATTAAAAATTATACGAAACGAGGACGATACAAATGAATACACGAAAAACGATAATGAGCGAAGGTTTTGCATTGAATGTTTCCATTCGCGGAAACGGCAAGCCCATATTGGTGGTGGGAAGCAGCGTTTACTACCCCCGCTTGTTTTCGGAGCAGCTATATATGTCATTTCAATTGATTTTCCTGGACCATCGAGGCTTTGTGGAGCCTCCTCGGACACTAGAACCCGAAGACTATACGCTGAATAAGGTTCTGGATGATATCGAAAGGGCAAGACAAGCGCTGGGACTGGAGGATTTTATCATATTGGGGCATTCGGGACACGCCTTTATGGCGCTGGCGTATGCCCAAACCTATCCGGAACATGTCCGCAAGGTGATCCTGCTGAATACGGCACCCTCCAATAGTTCGGAGCGGCAGCAGCAGAGCATCGCTTTTTTCAATGAGACGGCAAGCCCTGAGCGGAAACGGCAGTTCGAAGTGGATATCGCCCTGCTGGAGGAGGATATCCGAAGGGAGCCTGAACGGCGGTTTGCTCATATGTGCATTCGGATGGGGGCCCACAGCTTTTATGATTATGCCTATGATACGGCTTGGATGTGGGATGGGGTCTTCACCAGCATGCCCGTCTTGGATCATTTATGGGGAGAAGCCTTCGCGCGGCTGAATCTGATCGATTGCCTGGAAGAGGTCAATATCCCCGTCTTCATCGGTCTTGGACGGTACGACTATTTGGTCGGCCCCGTGTCGCTATGGGATGCCGTAGACGGCTCGCAAGCAAACGTGAGAAAGGTCGTTTTTGAGCAAAGCGGCCATAATCCGATGTTCGAGGAGCCTGAGCTTTTTAACGCCGTCTTGACGAATTGGATTCACGAAACGGATCGCTGATCTTGTAAAAGCTTAAATGAAGAGGAGCCCGCAGCATTCCCGCTAGGCTCCTTTTTGTATCCGCCAGTGCTTCAAGCGGCGTACTCTCGCTTCATAAGGCTTCAAAGAAGCATCCTCCGATGCTCTACTCGCTCAAAGTCGCTCTTTTTGGGGTCGACTAGTGATTGCCTGGGGCCGCTAGTCGGCACTTCGATGCGGACATAGGCTTAGGATCCGCTATTTGCTGATATTCGGTCCTTTTTTGGGGTCGATCCGTGGACACTAGTTCCCCTATTTGCTGATTTTTGGGCGGCTTTTGGAACCAACAAGGACTTAAACCTGATTGTCAGATGGGATGTGCATCAGTCTGCGATCAGGTCTTCTTAGAATCCTTTTGGCAGAAACCACTCTGTTTTTGAATCTATGCGGACACTGGTTCCGCTATTTACTGATATTCGGGCCTCTTTTGGGCCAATGCGGACATAGGATCCGTTAATGCAGCTTTTACACGGTTGGATCCCAGTAAATTTTGAATATAGCGGATCTCCTGTCCTCAAACCACTGCAATATGGCTAAAAACATAGAAATAACGGAACCATTGTCCTCCAAACGTCACAAATCCAGCCCCATCCAAACCGCAAACCTTCAACACTCACGCGACGTTGCTTCATCAATTTTCGCCCATGTCGAAGCTCCTCTAGTACTTTGTTCCATCGTCCCTCGACTCATGTTACTTTGCTTCCTCGACCCCCTGCTCTTGTTACTTTGCTTCACCTATCCTTAACCCTTGTTACTTTGTTTCATCGATCCCCAACTCTTGATACTCTGCTTCACCGTTCCTCGACTCATGTTACTTCGCTTCCTCATCCCCGACCTTGTTACTTTGCTTCACCGATCCTCGACTCTTGATACTCTGCTCCAACAATCCCCGACTCTCGATACTTTGTTTCCTTGCTCCCCACCCTTGATACTTCGCTTCCTCGACCCCCTGCTCTTGTTACTTTGCTCCCTCGATCCTCGACTCACATACTCTGCTTTCTCATTCCTCGACTCTTGATACTTTGATTCCTGGGTATCCCCGACTAGTGATACTTTGCTTCCTGACTCCCCAACTCTCGATCCCTAGCCCCCTTGATCTCTACCCACCTCACAGGGTCCTGGCACGAATACGAATTTCATCATGACAGCGATAGCTCCCACCCTCCTGCTGGGTCTGACCCTATTGGTGGGCAGCCGTGAGTTCCCCCATTAAAGGGACAGCTCCCCCAGCCGACGGCTCTCCTCCTCAATCCGGCTTGGATCGATCCGCTCAAACAACAGCTCCACCCCATGAATCGGCCTGCCGGCCGGAACGTGGCACCACTTCCACGCAGGCGGCTCCAGCGAGAGAAAGTCGCGGATCCTATCGCAAGAGAACGGAATGAACGGCTGCAGCAGGTTCGCCAGATTGGCCATAATCAGAATGCAGGTGTACAGCGTGGTCCCGCAGGCGGCCCGATCCTCCTTGACCTGAATCCACGGCTTCCGTTCATCGAAATATTTGTTCGCCTGGCGTACCACGCTGAAAATCAACTCCAACGCTTCTTTCAGTCGCCCCTCCTCAATAAGCGCCCCGGCCTGCTGATACAATGCCTCCAACCGGCCCTGCCACTCATCGGATATGCTACCCTCAGGCACTTTCCCGTCAAACGATTTGTTCGCAAACACCAAAGTCCGGTTGACCAAATTCCCGAACGCTCCAAGCAGCTCGCCGTTATGGCTGTGAATGAACTCCCTCCAGGAGAAATCCGCATCCCGCTTCTCGGGACCGTTCGCAATAAGGAAATACCGAATCGAGTCCGGCTGATAGCGGCGTAACAAATCCGGCACCCATATCGCCCAATTGCGACTGGTTGAGAATTTCTTCCCTTCCAGCGTCATGTACTCGCAAGAAATGATCCGATCCGGCTGATGCAGATCCCCGGCCCCCTTCAGCAGCGCGGGCCAAATCAACGTATGAAACGGAATATTGTCCTTCCCATGAACATAGTAAGCGGTCACCTCGCCCTGCCCCTTGCGCCAAAAGGGCTCCCAATCGCCGCCCGTCTCCGCGGCCCACTGCTTGCTGGCGGACAAGTAGCCGCTGACCGCTTCAATCCAAACATAGATTTTCTTATCCTCAAAGCCCGGAACCGGGACGTCCACGCCCCAGGTCAGATCCCGCGTAGCCGCCCGGTCCTGAAGCCCTTCCTCCAAGTATCTTCGGGTCATGTGCACCGCATTATCCCGCCAGCCTTGGGCGTGACTCAAATCATCCGCCAGCTCAGCTTGGAAATGCGACAGCGCTACATAAAAATGCTCGGTGGGCCGCTCCACCGGCGGGTTCCCGCACATTTTGCAGGTCCTGTTCGTCAGATCGGAAGGATCAAGCATCGTGGAACAGGCGTCGCACTGATCCCCGCGGGCCCTGCTCCCGCATACGGGGCAATCTCCTTCCACATAACGATCCGGCAGAAACCGCCGATCGGTTTCGCAATACGTTTGCAGCACGGTTTTACGGTACAGATGACCGTTGTCCAGCAGCTTCAGGAACAGCTCTTGTACTACGCCATGGTGAAACGCCTGATCGGTTCGCGTATATAAATCGTAAGAGAAACCCAGCTGTGCAAAGCACTCCGCGAACTCCGCATGATACCGATCGGCAATATCCCCTGGCGTTACGCCCTCTTGGATCGCTTGCACCGCCACCGGCGTGCCGTGGCAATCGCTGCCCGATACATACAAGACGTGATCTCCCTTCGCGCGGAAATAACGTGCCAACACATCGCCCGGCAGGAGGCTGGCAAGCCTCCCCAAATGTAAAGACCCGTTGGCATATGGCCAGGCACCGCCGATAAAAATATTCGTCATATCGTTCATCCTCCTTTTTTTATGGACAACAAAAAAAGCCCTCATCCCAAAGGGACGAGAGCTTATGGCTCACGTGGTACCACCCAATTTCATTCATGCCTTGCGGCATTCACCTCTTCGGGTACGACGCCCATATATCGCGTGTATACCCTAGCACGGTAACGGGTGCGGGTTCCGGCACAGCCTACAACCCCATGCAGGGTTTCGGTGCACAGCTCAGAGACCATATTCCCGAGGCTCCTTCTTTACCCCTTTTCACCTGCCGGGGCTCTCTGTTCAAAGACGCTGCCAAGGTACTCTTTCTCTTCATTGCTTTTGTCTCACGTTATTCAAGTTACTGGAAATCATACTCGATCTTCACGGAAGAAGTCAAGAGGACGAATAAGCAGCTTTTCTTGCCCTTTCCCGGCCGTCCCGTATCACGCCCAGCTTCTTGCCCAGCATCATTTTAAGCTTCTTGCGGGCTCTGCTCATGCGGTTCCGGACATTTTCGGGCTCAATCTGCAGCACCTCCGCAATTTCCAAGGTGTTGAAATCCTCGTAATAGTACAAATACATCGGTTGTCTTAAGGTTTCGGGCAGCATGAGCACGGCAGACAACAGCTCGTCATGGTTTCCCTCGTTATTCATTATCGATTCAGGCACCTGTACGGCGCACTCGCTTAAACGATTCTCAGCCAAAAGGTCCATTCATTTTCAGCTCCTTTTTTCCGTAGATGGATATGAATCGGTTCTTCCATGTTCCCGTTAGTTCAAATTTCGGGCTCTTTTCTTGGCCGGCTGAAATGGCCGTCTCTTCACTGGGAAGAAGCGTGCCAACAAACGTACCCGATCATGCGTATATTTCCAGGACTCTCCGGCCTCTCGATCCAACTCCACCTGCTGCTGCTTGATGAGAGATTCCACAACGAACCAATTGGTCATATCCAGTCACTCCTCTTCCTCCGCACAATAGTTCATATTTTTTTGAACTAATTATTTAAGTTCAATTATATATGAACTTTATGAAAGTTCAATATTTATTTTCCCTAAGATGTGGTAACATGAGACTGGAATGATAAGTACCGGAGGAGAATGCTCATGACCTTTATCAGAGTTGACTATTCGCCTGTTCACGAGCTGATCACCAGCTTGTTCGCATATACGGATAATAAAAATCAAATGCATGATCTGGGGAGTAAATGGAGGAAAGAGATTCAGAAGAATCTGCCCGTTTGGTTTACGGATAAGCTGGAAGGACTGGACCTGTGCGAAACCATTGCTTATCTGCACCTGGTCATCGCAGACAGCCCGGAGAAAGACAATGTGGAGCGCTTTCTTGCCTGGTTCGCCGATTTAGGAGAAGGCCATTTGTACGAACTCCTGGCGCCTTATCTGGAAGATGGATTTCCGATGGGACTAAAAACCTTTCGGGAGCTGAGTCATGAAATCATGTCGGAGTGGCATCGGGCCTATCCCATCACGCCGGAAATTCACGAGCTGTTAGGGCGTTCCGCCGCCCGCATGGAGCTGCTGAGCCGGGAGCTTCCCTACATTGATTTGATCGATGAGGCAACAAGCGGGATCGTGCTCGATCCCGAAGACGAATATAACGCCATTCTGCTCATTCCCACCTATCACATCAAGCCGTTAAACCGGATGGACTACGTGAGCAACCGACAGCTCATTATCAGTTATGCCGTAGACGATGAGCAGCTGGACGAAGATACGCCGACCCATCAGCTGCTGCGCATGACCAAGGGATTAGCAGACGAGAAGAGGCTCGTGCTGCTGCACATTCTCGCTGACGGTCCTGTCACGTTTACGGAATTACAGCAGAAGACCGGACTTTCCAAGAGCAACCTGCACTATCATTTGTCCCTGCTTAAAACCGCGGGCCTTCTGCGCATGCACTTCAAAATGCCGAATGAACGATATAAATACAGCGCGAGGCCCGAATCTTTCACTCAGCTGAAGGCTTTCCTGGAGTCTTACGTGTTCGGTCTGACAAAAGAATAAGCGCTGCGTAGTCCCCCACCGAATTCGGGAGCACAGCGATAGTCATGTAAGAATAGGATGCAATTGTCTTGCGAGATCAGGGCCACAAGCTGATCTCTAACGAAAACAGAAAAAAGCCTGGAACCATCGTTCCAGGCTTTTTATCATCCAGTTATAAAGGTCGCAACTTTCAAGCAGTTGCTGTTATGACGCTGCAGCCTCCAATCAGTTGCTCTCCATCTTGACTGTCAGCGCACTCTTCGCCGGCATTTCCAGCTGCAACGCCTCTTCTCCGCGCAGCTGGATCGCCACGCTCTCCGAAGCCTCGCTGTCGTTGAACAACACGACGGCAATCGAGCCGTCCGTGTTCTTGAAGGCTACCGAACGGATGGACTCATGGCTGGTAGATGCCACGCGCCGTGCTTTGGGACGGATCACCTTGCTAAAGTGTGCCAGCGCGTAGTAATCCAGCGTATAGGTAAGCTCCTTCGTCTGCTGATTCACCGTCACGATGCCGCGGCAGGTGCTTTTGCCAAAGCCCGGCACGGTAGGTCCGTTCTTCTCGTCCAGCGCCATATTCCATAGCACATAAGATTTACTGTGATTGCGAAGAATCTCGATTCCGGTTCGCATCACATTGGAGAAGGCTTGCTCAAACGGCGGAATCCACTCCCCGCCCGATCCTTCCGTAAAATGAACCTCTTTCCCCGGGAATGCCTCGAAGACTTCGGATTGGGCCGACGGTTTACCGCCGTACCAGTGCCAGGCAACCCCATCCACAGCGTCGGCCGCTTGCTCAAAGACGGTCAACGGATAGTCGGGCTTGTCCCAGTTATGGTCATAACAGAGTATTTTCGTACCGATGCCGTTCTTTACGAATTGCGGCTTCAGATGGTTCTTGATAAAATCGCTCTGCGCTTCGGGCAGCATGATCATGCCAGGATAATGACCAGGCGAGTATAATGCCTCATTTTGCGGTGTAATTGCATAGATTGGCAGCCCGTTGGCTTCATACCCCTGGATATAACGTACAAAATAATCAGCATACACCGAATAGTATTCCGGCTTCAGCTCTCCGCCGATCATCGACCCGCTCGTCTTCATCCAGCCGGGCGGACTCCACGGGGAACCCATCAGCTTCACGTCCGGATTCAATCTCGCCGCTTCCTGCAGAAGAGGAATGATATCTTCCTCGTCATGCGCAATGGAGAACTGCTCCAGCTCTACATCCGTCTGGCCCTCAGGCATATCATTGTAGCTGTAGAAGTCACGCGCGTAATCCGATGCCCCCATCGGCTGGCGGAGTACGGATAACCCGATCCCTTCGTTTGGATCGAACAGCTGGGTCATGAGCTCGGAACGCTGCTTCGTCTCCAGCACCTGATGGATCAGATAAGCAGCGGAGTCCGTGAAGGACGCGCCGAAGCCGTCCATCTCCTGAAACGTCTGCTCCTCATCGATGACAACCGAATGCTTCGCTGCACCCGTAGTTACGGGCGTCAGCTGCGCCTTGTCTTTCTTCACGAATAATTCTTCTTCACCGTTTGACTGGTAGATGGTGATGTTCAGCATGTTGTTTCCCTCCAGGTTTCTTGTGTCTTCCTACCCATGGCTTACCGAAGATAACTTGGAAAGAGCCCCTCTCCTGTCAAGAAAGGGGCCCTTCCATCCATTAACGCAAACTTATTTCAGCCCCAGCTTCTCTTTGTTCGCTTTCATCTTCTCGTTGCGGACTTCGACGATTTTATCCCAGTTGTTATCGTCCAGGAACTTTTTATATTCGTTCAAGAGGCTATCGAAGGCTGCGTCGTCCTTCGAGCGAATCATGCTGACGAGCGTGGAGTTCCATTTCGTATTGATGGCCGTCAGGGAGCGCGCTTCCGGCGTGCCCTGATCCGGGTTGATATTCTCCAAAATAAAGTGCGGCGTCAGCTTGCCTTTGCCCCATTCCTGCATTTGCTTGATCGCATCCGGGAACGCATCCCCGCTCAGGGCCTTGTGGCGGTCATGTCCGAAGAACATGAATTCGCCCATGCGGTAGTCCTTCTTGAACGTATCCGGATTGTTCAGCTGAAGCTCCTTCACGTCCGGCAGGAATTCCACCGTGCCGTCTGCGTTCACTTGGTAAGTCTCGCCTTCGATGCCATAGTTCATCAGCATTTGTCCTTCTTCGCTTAACAGGTACGTGAAGAGCTGAATGGATTTGGCAGGGTCTGCATTCTCTTTCGTGATAAAGCTGATCATCCAGCCCGTAATACCGGATTGGTTCAGGGTCGGCGCATGTCCGACCGTGCTTTGCGGTCCGTCAATTGCGATGTACTCTTTGCCTTTGTTGTTGCTGTAGAAGCTCTGCAGGTTTCCGCCCTGCTGCGGCGTGCCGTCCAGCATGATCGTTGCGTATTTGCCCGCCTTCACCTTCTCTTCAAAAGCCGTTCCGTCATCGGCAAAGCTGTCATCGCTGATCGCGCCGTCACGGTATACGGTATTGAACGCCTTCACCCAAGTCAGATAGTCTTCATCCAGGTTCCGGTTATAGAAGCCGCCGTTCTCGTCTTCCAGCGGCACGCCGATGAAATCCTGCAGCACGTCGCCGAGCGAGCCCGTACCTTCGCCGATGGAATTGAAGCCCAGTGGAATCAGGGCAGGGAACTGCTTCTTGATATCCGCGAGAGCAGCCCGGAACTCCTCAGGCGTTCCCATCGCAGGCTTGCCGATAGCCTCGTACACGTCCTTGCGGATGATAAATGCCGTTTTGGCAGGAATGTTGCCGCTGTCATAGTCTTCCTGCGTATTGGAATAATTCGGGTATCCGTACGTTTTGCCGTCCTTCAATTGGAACCAGTTGAGGGTATCCTGCGCCGCTACCTTATTGAAGTAAGGGTCATATTTCTCAGCCAGATCGTTCAGCGGCAGCGCCCATGTCGCCGCTTTCTGCACGACCGGGGAGTTCGAGTCAAACGTTGTAATCAAATCCGGCATATCCCCGCCGGCAAAAAACGTATTCAATTTGGTATCGTCGCCCGTAATGAATTTGATATTGATATTCAGGTCTTCCTTAATCTTCTTGGTGACAACGTCCTTGCCGAAATCCGTGTTCCACCAGTCTGCATTCACGTACCAAGTCAGCTCGGTGGTCTCTTCTTTTTTGTCCAGCTGCCAAGCCGGCTTTTCCGGATCCGGTGTATACCGGTCCTCGATCGAAATCCAATTCTCCTTCTTGGAGCCGGCCCCCCCCGATTCGCCGCAGCCGCTCACAACCAGCACAACGGCCATCAATGCCGTAAGCAGCGTAAGTCCTCTCTTACCCATAGCTTTGTTCATCAACATCCTGTAACCCTCCCTTTTAATAAAAGCGCTTTCTCAATAGCTCCTTGTCTTTACAGGCTTGCTTCTGTTCCACTCCCTTAAAGAGCTGCAGCTTCGCTACTCTTTAACAGCCCCGAGCATCATGCCGGAGATAAAATATCTCTGTAATATTGGATACATCACAACAATCGGCAGCGTCGTCACGACAATTGTTGCTAGTTGGACCCCTTTGGTCGTCGTCTGAATCGCGACCGAACCGATATTTTGCATCGATTGGGTCTGGGACTGCACAATAATCTCATACAGCATCATCTGTAACGGATACAGCGACTGATCCGTGATATACAATTTGGTGGTCATAAAATCGTTCCATTGCCCGACTCCGTTAAACAGGGCAATCGTCGCCATAGCCGGCATGGAAAGAGGAATGAAGATGCTGAGGAATATTCTCCAGTCGCCCCCGCCGTCGATCTTCGCCGACTCTTCCAGCGAATCCGGCACGTTGCGGAAGAAGTTCATCAGAATGATAACGTCGTAAAAACTTAACAGAGCCGGGATGATATAAACCCAGAAGCTGTTTAGCAGCCCCAAGTCTTTGATCAACAAGTACGTCGGAATCATGCCGCCCGAGAAAAACATGGTAACGACACCCATCGCCACGTAGAACTTGCGGCCGCGGACGTATTTTTTACTTAAGCCGTATCCCACCATCGCACAGAAGAACACGTGCGTGATGACCCCGATCACGGTTTTGGCCACCGAGATGAAGAAGGCATTCCATATGCTGGCATCCCTGAACACGGCCTGATAATTCTCAAGCGAGAACTCGGTAGGCCAGAAGATGAACCCACCCTCGGCAAGGGACCTGCCCGAGCTGAAGGATGAGACGACGACGTTCCATAACGGAACGACGATGATGATCGTAAACGTAACCAGTAAAATGATGTTGATCGTATCAAAGATCCGGCTGTCGAGATCTCCTTTTGCTGCTTTTAAATTCACCGTTATACCCCCTTCTGCATGACCTATAGAACGGATTGATTATCGTTTAATTTACTGGTCACCTTATTCGCCGTAACGAGCAGAATGACGGAGATGATGGATACGCCCAAACCAACGGCTGTGGCATAAGAGAAATCTCCCTGCGTCATACCCATCCGGTACACGTACGAGTTAATGACTTCGGCCTTTTCCCGGTTCTGCGAATTCATGAGCACTAAGGTTTGATCCAGATTCGATCCCAATAAACCGCTTACAGTCAGGATCAAATTCAAGCTGATAATCATCTTCATGTTCGGCAGGGTGATGTTCCAGATTTGTCTCAAGCGGCTGGCCCCGTCGATTCTTGCAGCCTCGTAGTAGGTAGGATCGATCTTGGCCATGATCGCCAGGTACAGAATCGTTCCCCAGCCGGCCTCTTTCCAAATATCCGACAGCGTTGCAATCCACCAATACTTGCTTGGATCAAGCAAAATGTTTTGCGGCTGCGAGATCAGCCCCAGAGCAAGCAAGATTTCGTTGAACAGGCCGGATGTCGAGAACCAAGTAATGAGCATGCCGCCCAATACGATCCAGGACAAGAAGTGGGGCAGGTACGAGACGGTTTGGACGAATTTTTTGAAGCGCCCCATGCCAACCTCGTAAATCATAATGGCCAGAATAATCGGAATGACAAAGCCGATCGCCAGTTTCAAGAAGCTGATGCCCAGCGTGTTGACGACGGAGTCCCAGAAATACTTGTCCGACATAATGATCTTGAAATTGTCCAGGCCAACCCACGGCGCGGAATCCAGCGTATCGATAACGGTGTAATTTTTAAACGCAATCGTCAAACCGTAAATCGGTATGTAGCAGAAGATGAACATGAAGATGACGCCGGGAATGATCATCGATTGAAGCTCCCATTGCCGCTTGTAATCAATAAAGAATTCCTTGATCCTCTGCCCCATCGGCTTCTTCCCGGTGGGTTGAACCGCTCCCTTTCCGGTTGACTGAACTGCTGCAGCTGTTTTGCTCACCTGCTTAACCCCCTTTGATCAAAAACGTTTCATATAATAAAAACGTTTTTATTTTCCGCCAAAAAAACCCCGAATTTATAAAACCATTTTTAAAAAACCGTTTGATTCGATCCTTCCCTTCGGTTAAACCGGTTCATTCCGATTCATCTTCACGTGACTGGAGCCGCGAACGACCAGTTCTCCCGGCAGCTTCTGAATCTTGCCCTTCTCTTTCTTCTGAATCATGCGCACCAGATGATCCACGACCAAAATCCCCTGTCTGGCAATCTGGTTGCGAACGGTCGATAGAGGCGGCGTAAAATACTGCGCGATATCGATATCATCGAAGCCCACGACGCTGACGTCTTGCGGAACCTCGTATCCGTGGGACTTCAGGGCCCGGATGCAGCCGATGGCGCTCACGTCGTTACCGGCGAGAAAAGCATCGGGCACTTTCCCGGGGTGTAAGTGAAGAAACGATTTGACGGCGTTATAGGAACCCTCTTCCTCGAAATAGCCTTGCAGTATGTAGTCTCCGTCGACCGGGAACCCGCACTCCCGGAGCGCAGCCAGATACCCTTCCTTCCGCTGCACGCTGTCAAACATCGTATCCACGCCGGAGATGTAGGCAATCTTCTTATGCCCCAGGCTGATCAGGTACTTGGTTGCTTCATAACCGGCTACGTAAGAGTCGAATATGATGCTGCCCATCGTTTCGTTCTGAACCTCGCGATCCAGGAATACGGCCTTAATCTTATCCTTCTCCATGGCAGCGATGTCTTTGTCGTCGATCTTCAGCTCTTCGAAGATAATGACGCCGTCCACACGGCCGCCCATAATATTGCTCATGATCACCTGCTTATCCTTCGTCACAAACACGTTCAAACCATAACCCAGACGGTCACATTCCCGTGACATCGACTCCACCAATGTGTAGAAGTAAGGCCCTGACACGCTTGTTGTAAAAAAGCCCAGCATCTTGGTCTTGCCCGACTTCAACAGCTTTCCATTCAGGTTAGGTACGTAATTGAGCCGCTCCGCCACCTTCAGCACATGGGATTTGGTCTCCGGGTTCAATACATCTACGTCGTTCAATGCATTCGAAACTGTAGAAATGGAGACTCCGGCTTCTCTTGCCACATCCTTGATCGTTACTTTACCCATATAACCATTCCATTTCCTTTGCGATAAAAACGTTTTTATGTTCATAAGTTACCACATATGTGAGGTGAACACAATGCTTTTTTGGAAGGGGTTACAAATATTTTTTTCAGTTATGCTCAACGACTATTGGGGGATAGATATGAAAAAAAAGCAGACACTCTTCAAATCGGTACCCTTCACCGGTACCACTCTTCGAAGTGTGCCTGCAGAAATTGAATCTCTCGTTCGTAATGGGCCACATGCCCCTCATCGATCATGTTCTGGTAAGCCTTGTTTCCTTGTGCCGCACCGGTTGTAAGTGTATCGCATAATGCCTTCAGGCGTCTTATCGTCCATTCTTTCAAGTTGGGAGGCGGTGATATGCCATAGGACTTAAAGAACAGCGATATTCTATGCGTGCGATCCGCAGCATGTAATTCCGATTGATAAGGTATCGATGTCCCTGTAGTGTAATCTATTGCAAAGCTTGCCAGCGGGACTGAGGTATACAGCATATAAACCATGTCCCAAATTCTTGGACCTGGCGCAGCCAAATCAAAATCGATCAGTGCAACCGGCACTTCATCTTGAAAAACGATATTGTATGGCGCGGCATCATTGTGACAGATCACTTCATCGACCCACTCCCCCGAAGCCTGAGAGGTATGTGCAACCTCGGGTTGGATTGAAGTTGCAGCAAAGCCCTGTACGGCGTCATGATAACGCCGTAACAACGCTGCACTCTGGATAAGGGCATGGTCCGACCATATATAGGGTTTAAAATCAGGATATTGGTTTCCCGGCACTTCGCCAGGAATGTAAGACAAGATCTCCCGACCGCTATGATCAATGCCTATGAACTTGGGGGCACCTTCAAAACCCTGCTTATCCAAGTGTCGAAGCAAGTCATGCACGAAAGAACTCCATTTCGTAGTACGATGAACGTTATTACCGATACGTACGACTTCGTTCACATTGCCACCAGGAAGTATTTCTTCCTTGTCATTCATTCGTAGCTCCCCTTCCCGCTGCACCATGTGCCATCCCCAGCGCCTCAGACAATCCCTCCAGATCCAGTCCGTCGGCGGCAAAAGCGGTGCGAACGAGCTTCGGCGGGACGAACTCGTCATATTTGCCGAGATACGGCGCTTCGTCGGGATCGAGAAGCGCGCCGGCGTCCTCGCAGTTCGCCAATTCCTGCTTGATTTCTTCCATCAGCGTTTCGTTATCGACCTTGCCCGCGACCACCATGTAATACGGCTCCATCGGCACGATAGATCGGAGAGCCAGCCGCTCCGACAGATTATGCTTCAGCAATCGCTCCAGCGTGCGAAATTGCTTGCTGCCCGCCCAAGGCAGAATGAACAGGGAGTCGCCGCCCGCCGGTATGACCACCTGTTTCAGCAGTCCGCTCTCCCGAGCAAGTCGGCGGGCCCGCTCCAGGCGATTCACCGCACCCGGTGCCAGGTATGGATAGATGGCGCTGTCAGCGAGCACCTCCCGCATCTTCTGCACCACGCGGGTATGCACATCGCCGCCTGCGCCAAGCCACAACGTATCGACCTTGCCCTTGGCCGACTTCACGTACAGGGCCTTGTGCTTCGTGTCGACTTCCTCTACCTTCCACAGCTTGCCTGCCAGCGAGAAGCAGTAGCCCGGCGGCGGCACGGTCGTAATCGATCCGATTTCTTCCGACCCATTATAAACGACATGCTCTTCATCGTCCTTAAACACCGCATAGAAGCGGTAATTGTTCACGATTTTCTCCCCGCCAAGGCCGATGATCAGGCTGCCTTCCTCCGTACGCTGGATGTGGTCCGTCTGGAGCAAATACTGCAGGAACTCCTTGTATTCCTCCGGCTCGATGCCGCGGAAGGCCGGGAGCGTGAGCACCGCTCGAGCCAGATCCGGCGGCTCGGCCTCGCCCATGCTCTTGAGCGTGCTCATCGTCTGATGGTAAAGCACGCCGACCGGTTTCTTCCGCAGGGCCAGCGGTTCGACCCATTTCTCGCGAATATACAGCTCAATGACGGCAATGGCCCGGAGCAGCATCCATGGCATGCGCGCAGGCAGCATAGCCTCCTCGTCCTCGTCCTCCGGACAGAGGAACATCATCTCGGAGGCCTGATCCCCGCGCCGGCCCGAGCGGCCCAGCCGCTGAACGAAGCTGGAGCAGCTGTACGGAGCGCCCAGCTGGATCACCCGCTCCAGCTCGCCGAGATCGATGCCGAGCTCCAGCGTCAGGGTAGCCGCCGCGACCGCCGGCCCCGGACCTTCGCGGAGCGCGGCCTCGGCTTCCTCGCGCAGCATGGCGGAAATGCTTCCATGATGCACATGGAAGACATCCCGCTGCTCGCGCTTGGCCGCAATCCGCCGCAGCTCGAGCGTGGTCAGCTCGGCATCCGAGCGGCTGTTGGTGAAGACCAGCGCTTTTTTCAGGTGGGTGTTGTCGTATACGAAATCGTAGTAGGCTTTGCGCGCAAGCTCCAGCTGCTCCGCCTGCTTCTCGTCCCGCGCATCCGGGAAGGAGAAATGCTCGACCGACAGCCGCAGCTTCCGCCCCCCTTGCGGCGAGACAACCTCGACCGCGTGCTTCGTGCCTGCGCCCAGCCAACCGGCTGCGGTCTCGTAATCGCTGAGCGTCGCCGACAACCCGATGCGGCGTGGCGAACAGGAAGCCATCCGCTCGATCCGGGTCAGCTGGCTCAGCACCTGAATGCCCCGGTCGGCTCCCATGAAGGCATGAACCTCGTCAATGATGACATACCGCATATCCTGGAACAGCGCCGGGATGGCGTTCGGCCGGTTCATGAGCAGCCCTTCAAGCGATTCCGGCGTAATCTGCAGCACGCCCGACGGCTTCTGCATGAGTTTCGTTTTCTCGGCTTGGGACACGTCGCCGTGCCAATGCCATACCGGCACCTGGCCTTCCTTCAGCAGATCGGTGATCCGTTCGAATTGGTCGTTAATCAGTGCCTTTAGCGGCCCGATATACAGGATCCCGACCGAGCTGGAAGGCATGTTGTACAGCTCCGTCAGCGCCGGGAAGAATGCGGCTTCGGTCTTGCCCGATGCCGTGCCGGAAGCGATCAGCAGATGATTGGACGTGTCGAACAGGACGCGGCAGGCTTCCACCTGGGCCTCGCGAAGGGTGTCCCATCTTTTTTTATAGATAAACTCCTGAATGAACGGGGCCAACCTGGAAAAAGGATTCGCACTCATAGCTCAAACTCCGCCAGCAGATCGTCCAGATCGTCCGAAGGAGCATCGCTTTGCCCCTTGCCCTGCGGCTGCGCTGCGGCGCGCTCGCCTAGCAGCTCTTCAAACGTCGCCTCCGGATGCTGATGCAGCGTATGCAGCAGATCCATGAAATCCCGCACCACCTCGCGGGTGGTTAGCAGCTCCTCAGCTCCCAGCCGATTCACGGCCGTCTGCATGAACGCGATCAGCTGCTCGTCCGTCAACTGCGCTTCATACTTGAAATGCAGGGCATGGATGTCGCGCAGCTTTTGCAGGAGGATGAGAATTTCCTCATACGACAGCATGTCCAGCTTCAGGATAGGCGACGTGTAGGTTCTCAGCGAACTGCTGCCGTAGCGTCCGTCGATCAGGCGGGAGCGCAGCGCGTCATAACTGAACAGTCCCCGTCGCTCATCCTCGACAAACTGCGGCGTTCCGCCCATATAGATGCCCAGATGCTCCGCTTTGCCCTGCATCGTGTCGTTGAACATGGTCAGCAGCTTCTCGTAGTTGCTCTGGCGGGACACGCTGTTGGTGATTTTGTAGAGGTTAACCCCTTCGTCAATGAACAGCAGCAATCCCTTATACCCGATGGCCGCCGTAAATTCGGACCACAGCTTCATGTAATCGTACCAATTGTCGTCATCGATAATGACTCCGACGCCAAGGTCCTTGCGGGCCTCCGTCTTCGTCGGGACTTCCCCGCGGAGCCAGCGCAGCGCCGCTCCCTTGCGGTCATCGTCGCCAAGCTTATAGCCGTTCCAGTAAGCAGCGAGAACCTTTGCAAAATCAAAACCGTGCACCAGATTCTGCATACCGTTCGTCACGGCATAAATCTGCGTTTCCACCTTATCGTTCAGCGCAGGGTCATCCGGGCGCAGGCCCGTCTCCTGCATGATGTCCTGCTGGATCGCGGCGATCCATTTTTGCAAAATGGCCTCCAGCGCGCCTCCGTCCGGACGCGTTCTCGTGGACAGATGGGTCATCAGCTCGCGGTATGTGGCAAGGCCCTGCCCTTTCGTGCCCACAAGCCGCCGCTCCGGCGACAGATCCGCATCCGCCACCACAAAATCGCGATCCATCGCGTAGTTGCGGATGATCTGCAGCAGGAAGCTTTTGCCGCTTCCGTAGCGGCCGGTAATCAGCCGGAAGGCGGCGCCGCCCTCGCCGATATTATCCATGTCGCGCAGGATCGACTCCACCTCCGGCTTGCGGCCGACGGCGATGAACTCCAGCCCCACCCGCGGCACGACCCCTGCCGTCAAAGAGTTCACGAGGGCGGTCGTGAGCCGCTTCGGTATTTTCAGTTCCGTCATGGTTCCACCTCTTTCAAGCATCTTACAGTCATAACGAGTCCAATCGATGTCAATCCGTCCGGTTACTCGGACTTCAATGTTTCCAGCATATCTATATAATCATCCGCAATGGACTCCCCATCGATCAACAGATCGCCGACGGTATCCATCGCGGCCTCGTTGATCTCATCAAGCAGCAGCGCCGGCATGGAGCCGGCCTGCTCCGCAATCCGCTGCAGCTGCGTTCGGTTCGGTCCGGACTTGAGGGCGTGCAGAACCTCCAAGTGTATAAGGTTAAGACGCTCACCTAGCTCCTGCCATTCCTCATCCAGTCCGTCCGTATTCCAAACCACCGCACCCTCAGATGATTTACCAGCCGCCGGGACGGATGGTTCCTTACTCTCGGGTGCAGCGAGCGCTGTTCCTTCATCCTCCGAAGCAGCGATTGCCTTTTCTTCCTTCTCGGTCACAACGAGCGCTTCTTGCTCCTTAGCTTCATTCCGGGCTTCCTCTGGAACTGGCGTCTCTTCATAAATAACCGCATCAAAATCCATCACGGCCTGGAAC
The DNA here is from genome assembly GCF_000204455.1 of Paenibacillus sp. HGF5. Lineage (NCBI taxonomy): Bacteria > Bacillati > Bacillota > Bacilli > Caryophanales > Paenibacillaceae > Paenibacillus > Paenibacillus sp. HGF5. Next base: position 48,111 of record NZ_AEXS01000025.1, read on the forward strand.
ACTTCCGGGTTCTTCGCCGCGGATTTTGGAGAGGAATGCCCCTTTGAAGACGCACCCGTTCTCCTGTTAGTTGCTGCATGTCCCCCATAGTCCGAAGAGGCTCCCGCATCCGTTACAATTTCCGCTGCAGATCGGCTGTTCTCCGCTTCAACCTCCTGCTGCCCGGCTTCCTCCGTAAGCAGCATGTCGCGGACCTGGTCCGATTCCCGCTGCAAGCGGCGCAGCTTCCCCGTATCGATCTGAACCTCAGGCAGGCTCTGCTTGCGCTCGGCCTCCATCTGCTCCTGAATCTCTTTTTTCAGATAACGGGTGATGATCTCTTCCACTTCGGGTTCTACCGCATCCGCTCCGCGCAGCCGTCCCTTGAAGCCCCTCAATTCCCGCAGCTTATTCTCGGTCAAGCGGACCAGCCCGGTTATATAGGAGCGCAAAGGAGCGTGCTCGCTTAAGGACACCACCGTCAGCACGACGGTTCGGCCGTATAACCCGTGATCGTACACCGCGCTGCGGAATAAATGCCGTTTCACCTGCCGGGGCCGCGGCTGAAAGCGGTCAATAAGACGCTGCCCCTTCATTTTGGCTAAGTAGCTGTCCACGAGCGCAATCACCTTCGGAGCGTACCGTTCCAGGTCCTTGCGGCCCTTCTCCTGGTAAAAACGGCTCTTTTCCACGTCATAATCCAGCAAATCGAGCAGCAGCTCCCACGTCAGCTCCACCGGCTGGAGGGAGAACCGGCGCTTCCATTCCTTCTCCTTCAGCTCAGCGGATAGGACGCGCGGAAAACGCTGGTACGTCTCCCGGATCGGCATATCCAGGGCATGCACGATCATAAAATCATATAACCACTCCCGCAGATACGTATCCAGCTTGGCATAACGCTTGCGGTAGGCCGTCCACGCTTGCTCCATCAATGCATAGCCCTGCAGGGGATCGCTCCAGCCAACGCCATGGATCAGCTCGTAAAAATAGACAAAAAGATAGGAAAGGTCCGTATCCGGATATCGCCCGGACCTTACTTCCTCCCGCCAGTAAAAATACCATTTGAACTGGTCGCTGGCCATCTGGTCGTAGGTCGGCCAATAGCTTTTGAAGGCTACGAAAGGGGCCTCATCCTCCACATGCCATGCGAGTTCCCTCGCCTTCTGCACGAATTGCTGTTCCTTGGTCACATAGCGGAAGTCCTCGCCCCAATTCATGTCCAGCGGCTGCTGCGGCTTCACAATCAGGGGATTCTTCGCTTGCGCGTTAGGATTAACGATCTCCTGTTCCTGATGATTCGGCCGCTTGTCCGGCAGTGGAATATCCTGCTCATCACCGGCCAGCTCGAATTCGGCAAAGCGAATCCCTTGGTCGGTCACGTGCGTAGTATGTCTTATCGAATCTATGTGATTGTCGTTGTTAGGCTTATCGTTTTTCATCGAACATGAACCTCCGTCACAACTTCAATTATACCATTTAACCTATAGGAGCCACCTGAGTTTTCACATGTTTCTCATCTGTATTATAATGGACGGAATGATAGTCTAGCGAATGACTTTATGCTGAAAGGACCTTCGAATGAATAAATGGCTGAAAGCATTGTTATTTCTGGCGGGCGCGGCTTTTCTGACGAGGCTGATCCCCTTCTCTTCCTGGTTCCGTATCCTGGATACGATGATCCATGAGCTGGGGCATGCCGCCATGACCCTTCTCATGTCGGGCCGGGTGCTCAGCATCGAGCTGAATCCCGATCACAGCGGCGTCACCTATTCCATGCTGGCTTCCGGCGGCTGGAGTCCGATCGTGGTCTCGCTTGCAGGCTATACGTCGGCATCCCTGTTCGCCATTCTGATGTTCTACGGCTATGCCAAGAAAAAACAGGCTACCGGCCTGATCACCATTACCGTGCTTGCCCTCATCATGATCATCTTCTTCGTTCGCGCCGGTTACGGATTATGGTGGCTTATCATATTTATGATCGTGAATCTGATCTTCTATTTCCTCGGCGATAAGGTCCGCAATTTCTATTATCTGCTGCTCGCCTTTCTCGTGCTGGAAGAATCCGTGGTCGGTCCGCTGACCCTCTTGACCATGGCGCTGACCCAGCCCAAGCAAGCGGGCGACGCGTCCAACCTGGCCAACATGACCGTGCTCCCGGCGTTCGCCTGGGCGCTGCTGTTCCTGCTGTTCTCCCTATGGTGCGCGAAGGTGGCGCTCCAGCTGTTCTGGAAGAAGCGGTAACGCATCGTGATTGCTTTATATTTAATATAAAAGACCATTCCATGATGGAAATGGTCTTTTTTGTTCCAATATTTTCTTTGACTCTATCAATATTCCAAAATATAATAACATAGTCCTAGTATTTTAATCCCATATTAGGTATTTAGAAATGATTGAAGAGGGTTTTAAGAACTATGTTCATATAAAATCTTACCAGGAGGCTACTAGAATGCACATCACGAAAGCGCTAAAGAAACCTGTCTTTGTCATGATCATGCTCATCTTCTCGCTGTCCATCATGACGACGGCATGGGCCGCACAACCGGATGCGGACGATCTTCAAGGACATTGGGCGGAGACCCGGCTGCGCAGCTGGTCCGATCAGGGCCTGCTTCAGGGCTATAACGGGAAATTCAACCCCGATCGTCCAGTAACGCGGGCCGAATTGGTAACGCTGATCAACCGTTCTTTTGAAATAACCGAACCAAGCAGCATCTCGTTTAAGGACTTGGAAGCTTCTCATTGGGCTTATGACCAAATCGCCAGAGCCGTGAAAGCAGGCTACATCGATGGATATAACGACAATACGGTACGCCCGGACCATACGGTTACTCGCGAAGAAGCCGCCGTCATGGTGGCCAAATTGACGGAGCTTGTCTCCGCCGAAACCGTGCCTGCAACCGATTTTAAGGACGACTCCTCCATTTCCAAGTGGAGTAAACCGGCGGTTTCCGCTTTGGCTGAGAAAGCCGTTATCACCGGCAGCGCCAAAGGGAACTTTAATCCGCAGGGCAAACTTACTCGCGCGGAGGCCGTTACCCTGCTCGATAAATCACTGGAGTACAAGGTTCCGACGGAAATTACATACGATAAGGCTGGGACTTACGGACCGGCTGCCGGCATCGAAACGATCAAAGGGAATGTCATCGTAGCCGCGCCGGGCGTTACCCTTCAAAATGTGGTGATCGAAGGGAATCTTACGCTGACCGAGGCCGTCGGAGAGGGTGATGCCTTCTTCAAAAAAGTAAACGTCAAAGGCACCACGACCATTCAAGGCGGCGGAGCCAACTCGGTCCACTTCGAGGACTCAGTATTGGTACGCGTATCCGTTGACAAGCAAACCGGCACCGTGCGTGTCGTTGTCGTCGGAGAATCCGCGATTCAGCATGTGGTTGTCCATTCTCCGGTCAAGCTTGAGGAATCCAGCGTGACCGACAGCGGATTCGCCAATGTGGAAATCGCGAAGAACATGCCTCAAGGCTCCGAGGTTCAGCTTGTCGGCCAATTCGAGGATGTTCGCGTGCTTTCATCGGACATCAAAGTCAGCATCCCTAGCGGGTCCGTTAAGCAGTTGAACGTGGAAGAAGGAGCAAAAAATACGGAGATCAACGTCAATGCCAATGCTTCGGTCATGGATCTCGTTCTGAACGCCGTTGCCAAACTGCTTGGTCAAGGCACCATCGCCAATGCAACGGTTAACGCGGATGCCGCCGGCTCTACATTCCAGAAGCGCCCTGGCGCGGTTGCCGGCGATGCGGCAAACACGATAACGGCACCGCCCGCAAGCGGCAGCACGACGGGCAGCGGCAATAACAGCAGCAACAATGGCGGCGGTGTGGTGGATGGCGGCTCCGGCGGAAACGGCGGCGGCAATAATGGGAGCGACCCGGGACCAGGCAACGGTGGCGGAAACGGCGGAGAACCCGTTCCTTGCACAGGAACGGCAGACCAGTGCAGAGACGCCCGTCTGGTGGATCTCACCGTATCCGGCTTCACCATGAACCAGTTGGATGCGAACGAGTACACTACGGGAGTCACCGGCTTTAGTCCGGACACGTTCGAATACAGCATCGTGACGGACCGCAGTATGACGCAACCCGTATCGGCTACGGTATCTGTCACGAAAGCGACTTACAACAAGGTAGACTATATCGTCTGGGAGGATGGAGCGAATACCTTGGCTTCCGGGACGATCACCGACGAGAATCCTGCATTCAACCTGGAGATCAAAGGCATGAAGGATGTACGGGTTCGCTTGACCGTCACGAGCGGAGACGGAATCGGCAAGAAGGTCTACGAAATTTTCATTCAATACCCAAGAACGATCCAAGAGGGTCTAAAGATTGGTTCCCACAAGGGGACGCACAGCAACAACGGAGTGCTGGTAGGGGAAAAGATGTACTACAACCTCATTAAAGGCAATGTAGGCGGAATCAAGCTGGGGGAACTGTACACGGTTCTCTTATATGAGCCGAACGCTTCCACGCCGTTCCTGACCTGCCAATATACCAGCTGTAACCTGCCGGACGGCAAATTTGCTAAGGATACCGCAGGTACCTGGAGGGTAGAGATTCTTCGCGACGGTGCGGTTGTAGACTCCGGCGATTATCAATACGATTTCATGACGGCGCCGGTGCTGAGCAACGACATCGGATTGCGGGCTTCTGCCGTTACCAAGCAGGAATTGATCGATTTCTTCTTGAGCGGAGGAAACTTCACCACGCCGTTTAAGTACGGTTATCTCGTCTACGCGGACATGTCCAAGCTTCGCGCCGAGTTTCCGACAGCCAAATTCTTCGTGGAAGGGTCGTATGAGATGTACATGCCGACATCCTCGCTCCCTTCGGGATTGAGCGTAGACGAATTGAAGGGCAATTTGCAGCCGTACGGTTACCAAGCTTACCAAATGAGCAGCTTGCGCCCGATTCCATCCGGTTCGGGAGAGGTACAGCTCACCGGGGGATATTACCACCAATCCGACTATGAAAATGAAAAAATAGTCAACGATAAAGTCGTATACCTAAGTCTATACGATGAAAATCACAACATCATCGGTCAATACGTCACCATCCTGCAGTTTGACCAGGACCATGTTGCTGACGGTTTTACGCCGTCTGAAACCTGGCAGCCGACTCCGTAAGTAGGAGTTAACTAAAAGAGGAGCATCGTTGTAGCGTACGCTACAACGATGCTCCTTTGCTGTTCTCTGGGTCGGTCCATGGGGCCGGTCGCAATTGATCGCCTCCCATATTCCTCACCACGAAATTCAAGGCTGCCATGCATCAACCTTTCTTATATCACCGGCACCGCACCAGCAAATCGATCGGATAGCGGCCCGCATTCCGACCATACAAACTGATGCCGCCCTCCTCGGTGCGCAGCTCCAGACGGAAGCTCCGCTTGCGGTCCAGCTCTGCCGCGAGTCTGCCCGGCACCTGCGCCTGGCACAGATAGCCGTACGAACCGGCCTCTTCCAGAAGGTTATGAACCGGCTGATAGTGCCACGACAGCACGCCCCGGCTGTCGGCAGGGTCATCCGCGAGCACGGCCTCGCCGATTTTGACATCGTCCACCCACACCGATACACGGGATTCATGCAGCTCTTCATCCGTCATATAATAGGTGCTTGGATTATATTCCACGTCCGCCGAAGCCCCGTGCATAAAGTCGATTCCGTGAGCACGTTGCCGCGCGCCCTCGATATTTCTTGCCAATAAGCGCTTCGCGCCTGCCTCGAAAACAATGTCGATATCGCGGATCAGCGGCTGTTCCTCTTGGTCCGGCAGCTGCACGTCATAGACGAACCGCCCTTCACCGCCGCCGTTTACTTTGGAGCCTAGAAGCGCCTCCCACATGTAGGCAAAGCTTTGCTCACGGAACGAGTTAACGGGAATGCTTAAGGTAGTGACATCCGCTCCATCGTTCCCTTGTTCCTCCGCACCACGCACATCAAACGTTGTAAAGTTACGCGTTACTACGCCGCCCACAGCATTCAGGAGACGAACACCGAGGATCGCGACCGCATCGGTCTCCGGCATGCGAAGCTGCAATTCGGTCAGCGGCGCCACGCCGTAGCCGTTCCATGCTACTTCCAGACTTCCTTGATCCGCCACGACCTTCGTGCCTAGCCGGTCATAGGATAACTCCCAGGCTACGGTCAGCTTCTGCCCGTGATATCGATCTGAATAACTGGAACGCAGCAGCGGTATGGTCTTCTCAGCCCCTTGGTCCAGCGTCTGGCACGGCGGCGCGTCGATCACGATAAAGTCCGGCGTATGCAGATCGGCGATCGTCATGCCCGGCACAAAATCCTCGTACCCGAATTTTTTATCCGTCCCATCCAGCCGATAATAGCCGTTGAACTCGTTCGTGACGTCGCGGAATTCCGTGAATACGAAGCCGCATAGCTTATCATGGCGGCGGAATTCGTTCAGCATATAACGATAGTGCCACGCGAGATCGCTGTCCCCGGCTCCTCCTTCGATTCCCCACACATTTCCGCATTCGCTGTTCATGAGCGGAGCATCGCCTTGCTGGTTGCCACCGATGTAGTTATGCTCCGATCCCGGATACGTCTTCTGTACAATTTCCTCGATATGATTCCGCAGCGGTTCATAACCGTTGATATAAAAATGCCAAGTGTTGATATCTGTCTCCACATGATCATAATTGCATGGCGAATTGTCCTCCACGATTCGGGTAGGGTCAACACTCTTGGCCCAGCGGTACTTCTCCCGCACCCACTCCTGCGTCTCCTGGAGATAATAATGTTGCTGTCCTTCTCCGCCTGTCAGGCCGGCAGCCTCGCTATCCGTGCGAAGCCCCCAAGTTTCGTTGAACATAACCCAGGAAAAAATCGACGGATGATTCCGGTCCCGTTCAATCACTTCCAGCGCCTCGCGCTCATAGGCGGAACGCGCCGCCTCGTCCGGATTGCCCCAGAAGCACGGCATATCCTCCATCACCAGAATCCCGAGTTTATCCGCCCAATACAGCTTGCGGGGCTCCTCCGGCTTAATATGAATCCGCACGAAGTTCAGCCCGAGCCGTTTCATCAGGTAAATCTCGTCCCGCATCTCCGTATCCGTCGGGTAAGTGAAGAATCCCGTCTGATGGTAAGACTGGTCCAGCGTTCCGTTTAAATAAACCGGCTTCCCGTTCAACGTAATCCAGCGGTAATCCCGGCCATCGAACTTCGCCGTCCCGATCTCGCGTATCCCAAAATAAGTATGAACGACATCCTCGCCGGCGGAACCCGCCAGGCGTAGCTCCCCTTCGTATAAATGCGGGGTTTCGGGACTCCACAGCTGCGGATCGTCAACCTGGAACACCGTTGTCATTTCATTCGGGCCTTCTTGCAGCTCCCACTCCGCCTGATGGGTGATCGAGCCCCCAGCGAACGAGAGCCCGAGTGTCACGGCGCCTGCTTCCAGCGCCTGGATTTTGGACTTCAATTCGACGCGGCCGTCCATGGAAGTCGTAAAGGTTGCTTGCTCCAAGTAGGTTTTCGGCCGGGCCTCCAGCCAAACCGGCTGCCAAATCCCTCTGATCTCGCCGTACCCCTGTTTCCCGCGGGCTTGGTAGTTATGGTCGTAATCCTCTGCACGAACCACGAGAACATTGTCTTGTTCCGTATTCCAAACGGTTGTCACCTCAAACTCGAAGGTTCCGTATCCGCCTTGATGCGAGCCGACATGCTTGCCGTTGACCCATACGTCGCACAAATAATCCACGGCACCGAATCGCAGGAAGATCCGCGATTGCTTCTCGGCCGGCTCCCATTTCACGGACCGGCGATACCAGCCAACCCCCTTCTCGTCTCGTGCAATCCCGGATAAGGGACTGACCCACGAGAACGGCACCGTGATCTCCGAATCAAAAAGACCGGCGTCTCCCCCTTGCAACTGTTCCGAGCCCACGCCGCCTTGCTCCAAAGCGCCGCCGGTCTCGAGCGTGAACGACCACGGCCCGTTCAAATTCAGCCAGTCTTTTCGTTCAAAATCCGGTCTCGGATACTCGGGACGTGGAATGTCCGTACGGATGGGCGCTGCCACAGGAATCTTCATGAAGCGAACACAACCTTTCCTTGTTCTGAATTTGCCCCTATTCTAGCACCTATATATAATTATTGCAATGTACATTATACTTTTACAATATAACAAATTTATTGTACACTTGGAGTCACTATAACGCTTCAGAAAAGGAAGGGAATTATGAACGAATCGAAGCTGGAAACCAACCGTTATCCGGCATCCCGGATCGTGGAAGTCGCCAAGGCCTTATCCAGCGACGTCCGGGTCCGCATCCTTGAAGCGCTCGGCGATAAACCGATGAGCGTCGGTCAGTTGGCGGAGGCGCTGGGGATTGCCCAGCCTACAGTGTCCATTAATGTCCAAATGCTGGAGCAAGCGGAACTGATCGTCTCTTCGCAAGGTGCGAATCGGGAAAAAATCTGCGCCGTCACCTGCCGCTCCATTCTTCTCGAGCTGCCCTCGAAGCCGGGAGAAGGGCTGCAGCGCACGGAAGAAATCCACATGCCGATCGGCATGTTTTCCCACTGCTGCATCGAGCCTACGTGCGGCATGGCGGCCCGGGACGGCTCGCTGATCGGATCGCCTGACGATCCGCGCGCCTTTTACATGCCGGAACGAACGGAGGCTGCGCTCCTCTGGTTCTCGGGGGCGGGATACATCGAATATTATTTTGCGAACCCCATGCCGCCCGGTGCGGCCCTCGATGAGCTCCGCATCCGCGCGGAGCTAAGCTCGGAAGCGCCTTCCTTCCAGCAGGAATGGCCATCCGACATCACCGTCAGCATCAACGACCTACCTGTAGGCACTTGGAGAAGCCCCGGTGATTTTGGCGACCGCAAAGGGAAGCTTACCCCGGATAAATGGAGGAGCGGCAGCGAGTACGGCATGCTGACGGAATGGCGCGTGACGAAACAAGGCAGCCAGGTCGACGGCCATGCATCTAGTGCCACGACCATTGATTCGCTGGACCTTGCTTTTAACCGGCCGATCCGCGTCCGCTTTGAGGTGAAAAAAGACGCGGAATATCCAAACGGACTGAATCTATACGGTTCGGGCTTCGGTGATCATCCGCAGGATATCATCCTGTCGTTTGTGCGCTACACGGAAGCCTGATCCTCATACGCCACGTCGAACGAAACGATCATCAGCTTGGCCGTCCCCAGCAGTCCAGGGGCGATGGCACGCAAAAAGGCTATTCCATGTCACCCCTTGGCGACGATGGAATAGCCTCTTTCACTATTACAATCCTAACGGTTTATTTCTTCTTCAGTTTATTGGATTTCCCCATTAAATATAACAGATACGGTGCTCCCAGGAGCGCGGTAACGATACCCGAAGGCAGCTCCTTCGGAATGATGACCACCCTGCCGATCCAGTCTGCCCCGGCCAGCAGAATTCCGCCGAGCAGCGCCGCAATCACCATCGATTGCCGATGACGGGCACCGACCAGCATTCGGGCGGCATGCGGCGCAAGCAGCCCGATAAAGCCGACCGAGCCGACGTTCGCGGCAGCTATGGAAGCCAGCAGCACCGCAATGATGGCGACATACATCCGGGTATTCCGCACATTCAGTCCAAGTCCGGTGGAGCTTTCTTCGTTAAACGTCAGCAGATCCACCTTCCGTCCGAGCCATGCCGCCAAAGGCAGCAGGATGAGGATCGCCGGAACAATCCGCTGCACCTCCGTCCAGCCCCGGTTATAGGTACTCCCCGCCATCCAGGATAAAGCGGGCGCAACGTCGACCTTTGCATGGACAATCATCAAATTGATGATGGCCGAACCCAGCGCGGCGACGGCAATGCCGACCAGCGTAAGAATTGTCGGGTGAAGCCCTCTCTTCCAGGACACCGCGTATACCAAAGCAGCGGCAGCCATTCCCCCGATCACCGCGCCGACCGGTACCCAGCCGGCCGACAATTGCGGGAAGCCTACCATCAGGAGCAGCGCCCCGGCTCCAGCCCCGCTGGTTACCCCGATCACCTGGGGATCTCCCAGCGGGTTGCGGACCGCATTCTGCAGCAGGCTGCCGCTGACAGCCAGCGCTATGCCGGACAAGCCGGCCGTGAGCAGCCTTGGCAGGCGGAAGTCCAGCAGAATCTGGCGATACATCTCCTCGCCGCCTCCGGTAAGCACGGCCACCACTTCCGTAAAGGGGATGCGCAAGCTGCCGCTCACCAGACTGAACACCCAGACGAGCACCAGCAGCACGCTGAACAGTGCAACCAGGACCGGATATGGAATCCGGCGCAGGCTTGTGCCCGCCATCATCGATCCTCCCGAGGCTCCGCGTCCCCCGATCAACGAGCGGGATACCCGAAGCGCAAGCCAGATCAGGCAAGGGGCACCGAGCATGGCCGTAATGGCTCCGACCGGAAGCTCCCCGTAGGCATTCACGAACATCCTGGCCACCGTGTCGGCCCCGACAAGCAGAGCAGAGCCCCATAACGCGGCCAGCGGAATTAATCCTGCATGCCGGACTACGCCGGACAAGCGGACCAAATGGGGAGCAATCAACCCGATAAAGCCGATCGGACCGACAACGCTCACGGTCACGCAGGCCAGCACGATAGCTGCCCCCATGGCAAGCAAGCGGGTGGTGCCGACTTTTTGGCCGAGGGAGCGCGCCGATTCCTCATTGAGCGTGAGAATGTCCCATTGGCGTACCGCCATGCATAACACGACTAACCCGCCGATGATCCACGGCCATGAAAAAGCTACGCCATCCCAGTCGTTCTGGATCAGCGAGCCCGAACCCCACAGTAAAATCCCCTGTGTTGTCTGCTGATTCAACAGCAGCAGCGCGCTCGTGACGGACGAAAGAACCAGGGTTACGATCATGCCGGACAATGCAATCCGCAAGGGAGAGCCGTGCGTCCTGCCAGCCAGCGCATAGACGGCTACAGCCGCCAGCGTTCCGCCTGCCACTGCCAGTGGAAGGGCATATTGGTGCAGCAATCCCGGCCAGAAGATCATCCCGGCCACGACAGCCAAATAAGCGCCCGCATTCACGCCAAGCGTCGTCTCCGAAGCAAGCGGATTGCGCGTTACGGTCTGCATAAGCACGCCGGACACCGCCAAGGCCGCGCCCGCCAGCAGGCCCATGACCGTTCGCGGAAGGCGCACGCTGCGGATGAGATGGTGATCTGCAATATCCTGCGGAGACACCAGCGCCTGCACAACCGTTTTGACCGATATATCCGCAAGCCCTTGCGTTAAGCTGATAAACGTAAGAAATAGCAGTGCCGCAAGGCCTCCAGCCAGCATCCATAACGGCTTCCAGCCCCTACCTGAGGCAACAGGCGGGGCCGGATGGATGCTCACCGGCGTGGAGCCTTGAGCTGGTTTCTCGCCGAAACTCATTGCGTGAGCAGGTCAGCTGTCTTTTGAGCCATGGTCTGGGCAGACAACGGGCCGCCGTAAGGCCACATGTCACCGCCAAGTGCATACACGCGGTCTTCTTTAACAAAGTTCAGGCCTTTCCAAACCGGATTGTCCTTCAATTGATTCTCGATGATGTTATCACTGTCCTGGATAATGTGCAGGAAATTCGCGTCCTGAAGAGCCGGCAGCGCCTCGACGTCCGCAGTGGTGAATCCGTAGACTTCAAATTGACCTGGCTTATGAGCGTTGGTCAGCCCGATGTGTTCAAGAATTTTTACGGCCAGGGAATTATCCGTCGATATTCGGAATACCGCCGCATTCTGGTTGCTGTACCCCATCGCCAGCGCAAACGGTTTTTCCGTCATGCCCGCAGCTTCAAGCTTGGCTTTGGCATCGGCATAGGTTTGATCCAAATCGCTAAGCACGTTTGCGGCTTCGTCTTTTTTATCAAGCACGTCAGCAATCGTATTAAAGGTATTGATCATCTCTTCATACTGATCCCCTTGTCCCTCAGCCGGATAAGGATCAAACACCAATGTTGGCGCGATGTTGTTGTAAGTTTCAAAACCGGCTTCAAGATTGGATTTCAAACCGATGATCAGGTCCGGCTTCAAGGAAGCGATAAGCTCCAGATTCGGCTCTTGGCGAGTGCCGACATCGGTTACGTCGGAACCGATCTCTACCGGAATGTTCACCCACTGTTTCATCCCTTCAATGTCCGCAATGCCGACAGGCTGAACACCCAGCGCAAGAACATCTTCTGCGTAAAGCCACTCCAGCGCCACCACGCGCTTCGGAACGCCCGTAATTTTCGTTTCGCCCAATGCGTGCTTGATGGTTCGGGTCTCCGGCGTGGCCTCGGTGTTATCCCCGCCCTGTGCGGCCCCTTGATCCGAATTCTGCGCTGTCGTAGAACCGCTTCCTCCATTGGATGCCGCACCCCCGCCGCAGCCGGCTAAAACCACAGCAAATATCAATACAATAAATACAAGACCCTTCATACTCCGCATTGAATTTCTCCCCCTATACCCTCTATGTATTGTAGATATTGTTTATTAATAATAATTATTGAGAACAATTATCATTATCAATACTCAGCACAATGATAATCATTCTCATTGATAATGTCAATAGATTTATGAAGATTATCTGAACCCTTCATGAATCGTGTGCTTTTTGCCATGAAGATCGGATTAACTCTTTACAGCCAAGTCGTTCTGTAACATAATCTTACTGATTGTTTTATGCACGCTTAATCTCAGCCATCGACTCATTCACGAAAGTCCATGGCTCTTTTGACAAATAACCGAAAAAGTGAGGGATTTCCATGCGTGACAACCCCCCTGCAGCTGCGGCCGAGAGCGACTTTCCCGTTAAGGCCGGTAATCCGGCACGGCGAGCCCTGATCGTTGCCGGCTATCATCAGCTTGCCGATCTTACCCGGGCGACGGAGAAAGAACTGCTTGCGCTTCACGGAGTTGGTCCAAAGGCGATCGGAGTATTGCGCGCCGCTTTGGCCGAGAAGGGTCTGGCCTTCAAAGAATAAAAAAAAGAGTGAATACATAAGGTACCTACATAGGATGGATCCCCAAGCCGTAAAAAGGTTCCGGGTCCATCATGTTTATGTTTGCTCCTATATGTCAAACCTTACCGAAGGCAGAACATTCACAAAAAACATATTTACATTTCTATAAAAATAGATATAATAAGCTTATGGATACCTTACAAACCATCAAAGCACTATCAAACGAGTCCCGGTTCAAAATTCTGGAGTGGCTGAAGCACCCGGAAGAACATTTTGATCCGCAGGATCACATGCCTTCCAAATGTGATTTTCATGGCGGTATCTGCGTGGGCTCCATTTCAGAAAAAACAGGACTCGCTCAGTCGGTCGTTTCTGGCTACCTCGTCAAATTGCAAAAGGCTGGTCTACTGGAATCCCATCGAGCGGGCCAGTGGACGTATTACAGACGTAATGAGGAGGGCATTAAGCGTTTTATCGAACAACTCAAGGAAGAGCTTTAAGCTTAAAAAGCAAATCAACCTGAAGATTAAGCTTAAAAGCTCTTTCTTTTTATCATATATATCTATTTTTATGAAAATACAGAAAAGCATATTAAACATATTGGAGGATTCCATACATGAGCAACCAAAATCAAAGCGTCCAATCTACCGCATCCCTATTCGAGCCCTATACCATCGGTAACCTTACCCTTCCTTCCCGCGTGGTGATGGCTCCCATGACCCGAGGCTTCTCCCCGAATGGCATTCCGGGCCCGGATGTTGCCGCTTACTACCGCCGGCGTGCGGAGAACGGCGTCGGATTGATCATTACCGAAGGAACGCTGATTAACCACCCGGCGGCTACCGATAACCCTAATATACCTAATTTCCATGGAGAGGCCGCATTGAACGGCTGGGCCGAGGTGGTCCGTCAGGTCCATGAAGCCGGCGGTAAGATCATGCCGCAAATTTGGCACATCGGCATGACAAGACCGCTAGGTGCCGAGCCTAACCCGGAAGCACTTCCGATCGGGCCATCCGGACTTGACCTGGACGGCAACGTCGTCACGAAACCCATGACCAAGGATGAAATCGAGCAGGTGATTCAAGCTTATGCCGATGCAGCCGCGAATGCCAAACGCCTTGGCTTTGACGGCGTAGAAATCCATGGTGCCCACGGTTACCTGATCGACCAATTCCTCTGGGAAAGAACGAACCGGCGTACCGATGAATACGGAGGCGACATGCTGAAGCGTGCCCGCTTTGCGATCGAAGTCGTAAAGGCAGTCCGTCAAGCGGTAGGTCCTGACTTCCCTGTTGCCATCCGTCTATCCCAATGGAAGACGACCCAATATGAAGCAAAGCTGGCGGATACGCCTGAAAAGCTGGGGCAGCTGTTAACCGCGCTGTCAGACGCTGGCGTCGACATATTCCACTGCTCGACCCGCCGCTTCTGGGAGCCTGAATTTGAAGGCTCTGACCTGAACTTTGCCGGATGGGCCAAGAAGCTGACTGGAAAAACGGTCATCACCGTCGGTTCCGTCGGCCTCGATGAAGTATTTACCAGCCTCTTCACCCAAGGTAAGGGTGCCGGCCAAAGAGACCTCGAAGAGCTGCTGAATCGTCTTGAGGAACATGAATTTGACCTGGTTGCCGTCGGCCGTGCTCTGCTGGCGGATCCAGAGTGGGCGGCCAAGGTTCGAGACGGGCGTTTCGACGAGCTTGCCCCATTCACGCCGGAATCCTTGCAAACCCTGGTTTAATGCGATTTCAACTCCCTAGCCCCCTTGGGACCTGAGAGCCGCATTAGATCTTCAAATACAAAACCGGAAGCAGACTGCTTCCGGTTTTTTGCCGTATGCTGTTCATTGCTATTCGTCATGCAAAGCGGCTTGCCGCTTGTAATGATCCTCGATGACCATGCAAGCCATCGCTTCGATTACGGGTACGACACGAGGGCAGATGCATGGATCGTGCCTGCCGATCGTCGTTATCTCCCGTTCGTTCCCCTCCACATCGACTGTCCGTTGGGGAATCGATATGGAGGATGTCGGCTTGACGACGACTCGGAACACGATGTCCGCCCCGGTGCTGATACCGCCGATGATCCCGCCGGCATGGTTCGTCCGAAACCCCTCCGAGTCCATCTGGTCGTTATGTTCACTTCCCCGCATGGAGGCGGCTTGGAAGCCCGTCCCGAATTCAATGCCCTTAATCGCTCCAACGGACAACATCGCCTTTGCCAGCTCAGCGTCAAGCTTGTCGAATACGGGTTCTCCTAATCCCGCAGCGATTCCGCTGATACGGCATTCGACGATTCCCCCGCAGCTGTCGCCCTCTTCGGCCAATCGTTCTATCCTTTCGATCATGCGAACGGCCGCTTCAGGATCACAAGCCCGAACAGCATTGCGTTCGATGGCATCGACGTCGAATTGCTCGCATCGAATGCCGCCGATCTCCGTCGTATAGGCCAGGATCGAGACGCCCCGGCGTTCCAGAAGCTTGCGCGCCACGGCACCGGCTGCCACTCGCGCAGCCGTCTCCCTTCCCGAAGCTCTTCCGCTTCCTCGATAGTCGCGTATCCCGTATTTTTTCTCATAAGTGAAATCCGCGTGCCCGGGCCGGTAGGCCGATTTGATGGTGTCGTATGCCGACGGGCGCATGTCGGTGTTGTTCAGCATGATGCACAGTGGCGTGCCCGTGGTTCGCCCCTCGAAAAGTCCGGATACAATGCGGATCTTATCGTATTCCTTGCGGGGAGTCGTAACGGAGGATTGCCCCGGCCTTCTGCGATCCATCTGAATCTGGATGTAGGCCTCATCCAGCTCGACGCCAGGCGTGACGCCCTCCAAAATGACGCCGACTGCTTCTCCGTGCGATTCCCCGAACGTAGTCATTTTCAATCGTTCTCCAAACGTGCTTCCTGCCATGTCCCTACCTCCCGAATACTTTCGATTCCTTTTCATTTAGTTTAAAGGTATAGTTGAGATAAATGAAATCGTAATATCGTAGAGATGCCATAGAGAGGATTGATGACAAATGATCGCCAACACCGAATGGTATCGAGTGTTTCTGCATGCCGCCGAGACGTCCAATTTGACGAAAGCTGCACAAAACCTCCATATGACACAGCCTTCTGTGAGTTATGCCATCAAGCAGCTGGAAGAAGCGCTCGGCGTGGGCCTGTTCGACCGGTTATCCAAGGGCGTCCGCCTGACGCAAGAAGGCCAAGCCCTGTATCAGCATGTACGGCAAGCCTTTGATGAACTCGATTCAGCCGAGCGCAGCTTGAAGAAGCTGAAGCAGTTCGGCGAAGGCAGGCTGAGGATCGGCGCGAACGGGGCTATCGTTAAGGACTTTCTCCTCTCCTTGCTCGACCGATTCCATGCCCGCTATCCCGACATCCGCATTCAGCTGTCACAGGAGCGAACCAGCAGCATCGTGGAGCGTTTAAAGAAAGGCTCGTTGGATCTCGGCTTTGTTCACCTTCCCGTATCGGACGAGGAAATCCATATCATCGACTCCCGTACCTCGCCTTATTGCGCCGTGGTCGGAACGGCCTTCGCAGATTGGGCTCGCAGGCCTCTACGGACGGAAGAATTGACGGAGCTCCCCCTCTTGATGCTATCCCCCGGCAGCTCGACGCGATCCTTCATCGAAGGGTGGTTCCGATCGCACGGGGTGGAAGTGGAAGCCGACTTCGAGTTGAACAGCCTGGACATGTTAGCGGAATTTGCCGAGCGCGGTTATGGAACGGCCTTCTTGCCGCGGGCCTTTGTCTCGCCCCGCATCTCGGACGGTTCCTTGTTGGAGCTTCGAACAGACACTCCGTTACCGGATCGATATATCGGCGTCGCCGTTCGAAAGCACCAGTCGCCATCGCTGGCGGCAGGGGCATTTTTGGAGATGCTGCAGCAGAATTGACGATCTTCCGCGACATTCCTAACTGAACAAGGCAGCCGGATGAACGGCTGCCTTTGCTTCGTTTGTATTGACTAACGGTTTAGCAGATATAAGCTTGCTGCTCACCAAATCCTGTCCAAGCTGGCACCTGTTGAATACACAGGCAGCTGTTAGCTTTGAAAACTAACCGTAAGCCCTCACTTCAATAACCTCGGCATAGTCCGAGCCGTTCGTGCGCTCCACCACCAATCGAAGCGCCGTGCAAGGAACGGGCTCCTCCAAACGGTGCACGGTTCTCCGGCGGCGGTTCGACGCCTCCGAAGCAAGCGTGATCCATTTCCCCTCCGAATCCAGGGCTTCTAATCTGTAGGCACGAACCAGCTCAGGGATGATCTCGAACGGCGTACGATGATGGTGCAGATTGATCAGATCCTCGTTGACATCATCGTTGAAGATAAGATGAACCTCGCGGACCGTCTGCACTTCCCCCCACTCCAGCTTCAACCAAGGCTTCTCCCCGTCTGCGATTCGCTCCGATACCCACATATGCGGACCGCCGTAAGGGCGCTTGTATCCATCAATGACATGCTCGGGATGATACGCCCTTGAACCGATCGTCGACCGCAGGCAGAACAGCTTGCGGACCATCCCCTTCATGCTCCACTCCACCACCGGCTGGCTGTCATCATGATCTTCCAGCTCCTTGGAGACGCGGGCTGGCGTCCCCCGTTCGAAGGCAAGCAGCCCGCTCATCGGCTTGGACGACAAATACAGCGTCAGATCCGGATTTTTGCGCACGATGATAAAAGCGTTTTGCGGCTCCGCCGGCTGCCAATCCAGCTGGACGGGGGCCCACTGTCCCTGCCCCGGCATGATCCGGACGGAGGTGCGAAATTCTAACGCTGCCGGCACGTAATTCTCCGGACGTCCCGTGCTCCAAACCTCCACCGTCATGTCGGTCTCCTGCTCCGCATCCACCAGCCATGCCACCTCGCCCGCCAGCCCCGGATCGGCCGGCATCAGCACGGCAATGTCCCGCTCCAACGGGTAAGGCGCCCCCGCCTCCTCGATCGCGATCCTGGACAGATGGGACGATGCGCTGACCTTGGCGCTTCGGGCCAGATCCAGCGGATCGCGGTTCGCAACCCCGAGCACGGAGGCATCCTGCTTCAGCAGCGTCTGCTGAAGCTCTCCGCTCCGACTGCTGGACAGCTCGCGCGGGGAGAGGCCGTGCTGAACGCACAGCGCCGCAGCGGTGCCGGCCGCTTCGCCCAGGACGGCGCAGGT
>NZ_AEXS01000024.1:0-36260 GCF_000204455.1 Paenibacillus sp. HGF5
TCCTCCGCCCGCCGATACCATTCCGTACTCCTGATTTCATCCTCGGGATATAGAAACTCCCAATTGTTCAGCATGGTCGGATTGTCGCTGTAGAATCGGATATTCGATATTTCCTTGTACATCCGTATCGCCTGCTGCAAATCGGGATACTCCCTGTATGCCACGAACACGTCGTATACGCTTTCATATTGCCGGTTGGCCAGATTCCTCAGACGCTCGTCGTAGGACAAGCGGTAAGATAAATCATCCGCCACGTTGATGACTTCGGTCGACCGTTTCTTGACCCGGTCCACGTTCTGATAGGCTTGTTCCAAAGCATTGTCGAATGCAAATTTACGGAGCTCTCCCGTAAGGAATATCCCTACGATGGCTACCGGTACAAAGACCACGACCACAAATGACAATATCAATTTATTGCGGATTTTCATGTCATTCATAAGCTGAATGAAATTCGATAACATCGGACCGTCGACGCTCCTGTCCTTTAATCTTCGGCAAGCAAAAGTAAACGGTTACATTCCATCGTGGATAAGCCTGCCTCAGGCCTATTATATCAGCACAGCCTCCCTTTCAAGGCCAGCTAAAATATGGAAGAAGCCCGACTCCAGCACAAAGCTGGTCCGGGCTCATCTTCACTATGTTTTTACCCGCTTAACAGCAGGGGAAACCGAGTTTATCCTAGCTCAACGCTGAAGGCCATCGCTTGTTGACCGGCGTCCACTTGAATTTTCCCTTCCTGCAGGCTCACTCCCGAGCCCTCCACGGAGGAAACGTTTCCTGTGTCATACAGCTTCACCGAAAATGGCTTGCCGCTGCCTTCCACCGTAAAATTGATCCGGCTGCCTGCACGTACAGCCCGTACAACCAGCTCGCTCTCTCCGTTCATGTTGCGAACGATGGCGGAAGCCTCGCTGCCGTCTTCCAATGCATACAAGCCAAGCTCTACTCCGTCTGCATAGTCATATTCCGGAAGAGCGTCGCTCGCACCCAAAGCGAGGAACGAGTTGCCGCGTACGAACAACGGCAGTCCGAGGAAACCGTACGTTTCCTTGCGCCAGGTTCCGCCATCCACCGTTTCTCCGGTTAACAGATGCGTCCAGCGGCCCTTCGGCAGATAATACTTCACGTCGCCTTTCTCGCTGAATACCGGTGCAACGAGCAGGGAATCGCCCAGCATGTACTGACGATCCAGCATTTCAACGGCCGGATCCTCCGGGAATTCCAAGAACATGGCGCGCATGCTCGGCACGCCTTGCTCCGATGCCTGTACGGCGGTATGGAACAGATACGGCATCAGGCGGCTCTTCAGCTTCGTGAAGAAGCGCGTAACGTCTACGGCCTCTTCGTCGTAAGACCATGGCACCCGGTAAGAGCTGCTGCCATGGAGACGGCTGTGGCTGGACAGCAAGCCGAACGCCAGCCAGCGCTTGAACACATGGGCCGGAGCCGTATTTTCGAAGCCGCCGATGTCATGGCTCCAGAAACCGAAGCCCCCGAGACCTAGGGACAAGCCGCCGCGCAGGCTCTCCGCCATCGATTCATAATCCGCATAACAATCGCCGCCCCAGTGAACAGGGAACTGCTGTCCGCCGACGGTTGCGGAGCGTGCGAATACCGCCGCCTGATTCTTGCCGAATTTTTCGACCAGCACGTCAAAGACCACTTTGTTGTACAGCTGGGTGTAGTAGTTGTGCATTTTATGAGGATCGGAGCCGTCAAAATACACAACGTCCGTCGGAATCCGCTCGCCAAAGTCCGTTTTGAAGCTGTCCACGCCCATATCAGCCAGCTCGCGCAGGTACCCTGCGTACCATTCGCAAGCATCCGGATTCGTGAAGTCCACCAGCGCCATACCCGGCTGCCACAAATTCCACTGCCAAACATCGCCATTGGCTTTCTTCACGAGATAGCCCTTCTCACGGCCTTCCTCGAAGAGGCGCGAACGCTGCGCGATATACGGATTGATCCATACGCAGATTTTCAAGCCTTTTTCTTTCAGTCGCTTCAGCATGCCTTCAGGATCCGGGAATACCTCTTCATCCCATTGGAAATCCGTCCAGTTGAGGCCCTTCATCCAGAAGCAGTCAAAATGGAACACTTGCAGCGGAATGTCGCGCTCCAGCATACCGTCCACGAAGGAGTTTACGGTCGCTTCGTCATATTGCGTCGTAAAGGAGGTCGATAGCCACAATCCGAAGGTCCAAGCCGGCGGCAGCGCCGGTTTGCCTGTCAGGCTTGTATATTTGTCCAGAACGCCTTTCGGGTCGGGCCCGTCAATCACGAAATACTCCAGCGACTCGCCCGGCACGCTGAACTGAACCTTCTTCACTTTCTCTGAAGCTACTTCAAAGGATACGAGGTCCGGCTGGTTGACAAACACGCCGTAGCCTTTGTTGGTCACGTAGAACGGAATATTTTTATAGGCTTGCTCGGAGCTTGTGCCGCCATCCTGGTTCCAAATATCCACAACCTGGCCGTTCTTCACAAACGAAGTGAATCGCTCGCCAAGGCCGTACACCCACTCGCCCACGCCAAGATCGAGCTCTTCGCGCATGTAGGTCTGTCCGCCGTCCTCCACGATATGCGCCATGGATTTGGCTCTGCTGCCGGTGATGCGTTCTTCTCCTCTATAGAAGTGGACCGACCATTCCGGGCCTTTCTTGATCACGACGCTCAGATTGCCGCTCCGAAGAACAGCCTGTTGATCGTTCTCTTCGATGACCGTATGGTCACCCTCCTGTTTGTACAATTCGAATGCAGGTCCACGATCTCTTACGCCCGCATAGTGGACCAGCTTCACGCCGATGACGCCGGGTGCCGGGGAATGAAATTGCACGGTGATCAGCTGTGCATTGATGGTCGCTCCTCTGCCCGGAATCGGTGCCGTGGAAGCATAAGCCGTCAACGTATCTCCTTTTACCGCAAAATCATATGCCTGAACCGCTCCCGAAACGGAATATCCTTCCCGGATTAGCCAGTTGCCGTCTGTAAATTTCATCGTTACTTCCGCCCTTCTATATTTTTAAAATTGAACTTTCAGATGTAAGCGTTATACTATCATTATACTGATCCATTTTTACCTTTTCTAACAATATCCGATTGTTTTATAGCACAATTTTGACATCAGATAACAGTATTCAGGAACACTTCACATCCCAAGGAGGTACAGCATGGATCAATCCATCCGCCAGTCGTTAAAAGAAAGCACCATCCACGGGAATGAGCGTTTCCCATTCGGTGCCTATTGGTATCAATTTGCCCCCGGCGCCCATGTGGTAGACTCCCATTGGCATAAGGAAGCGGAGATTTTTTACGTGCTGGAAGGCGAGGTGCTGTTTCAGATCGATTCGGAATATATCCCCGTCCGTGCGGGCGAAGCGATATTTATCGATGGGGGAGATCTGCACACCGGCCACGCCCAGGGCAATGAAGGGTGCAGCTTCTGCGCCATGGTGTTCGATGTCGGCATGCTCGCCAGCAGCAGCTATGATCTTGTGCAGGAAGGGATGATCGTTCCCTTCCAGGAGCGGAGAGCCGCTTTTCCAAGACGGATGACAGCCGGGACCGATGGGCGCCTGCTTGAACATATAAAAGAAATGATGCTGCTGTCCAAGCACAAACCGGCTGGATATGAGGCTGCCATTAAGGGGCATCTGTTTCTCATGCTGTTTCAGGCCGCTTCCTCCGGCAGGCTTGCCAACCGCAGCCGGAGCGAAGCGGCGGACATGACGAGAACGGAACGCTTGAAGAAGGTCATTCTCTATATCCAGAGTCATTACCATCGACCTATCCGTCTGAGTGAGCTGGCTGACCTGATCCCGATGAGCGAAGGTCAATTTTGCCGCTTCTTCAAGTCCATGACCGGGCAAACGCCCGTCGACTATATGAATTCCTATCGCGTTCGCCAGGCGGCGGAGCTCCTTCGTTCGCCGGACAATAAAATATCCGACATCGCACTCGATGTCGGATTTGGACACATCAGTTATTTTGTTCGGGTATTCCGCAAAATCATGAACTGCACGCCTTCGGAATATCGGAAGAAATTATAATTTCGGCAGGCTTGGTATGACCTGATTGCAGTCCCCCTGAAGCGGCAGGGTCCGGCATACGTATTGGCCGGCGCTGTTTTCGTTCGCCGCGCCGGGCGGGGCTGGCTGATGAACCCGCTGTTTCCAGAGCTGCCACAGCATGAATCCATCATTCGCTCTTCCTTTGTTCTTGATGTAGTTTACCATCGTTTCTACATTATAATAAGCCGTCGCGATGTTATTCTGACCGTTCATCATATCGGCATCGTATACCGTACCCGGCGCGGCATTCAATTGCAGGACGGCCCCGCCGGACCCCTCCGGCGCAATCTGCATGCCCATATTGATGGGTCCGTTGTATATCGCCTTGTAGGATTCATAGCCTTCGCGCGGGTCGTAATAAATACCGCCGTCGTAGGACATCAGATTGATAAAGTCGATCTTGCTGCCATGATCCTTAACTACGCGGTACATGGTACCGCCAAAAGGAGAACCCCACTGGACCTTGCCTTCCTCAAACGGCGTTCCCTTCACGTAATAGGCGCCCGTGGACCAGCCGGCGATGGAAATCTGCAAATTCGCGTTCCTGGCATGGATTTCATTGTAGAGGCTCGTAATAATGCCTGCGATCTCGCCATCCTTGGTACAGCTGAACTGGGCAGCCGTTCCTTTGTTGCAGCTGCTGCCACTGGATTCCCAGTCAATGTCGACGCCGGCTGCGCCAAGATCCAGGGCCAAATCGACGATATTCTTGGCATTGAATCTGGACCACTGCGATCCTTGGCTGTATGACCAGCCTCCTACCGAGAGGAACGCTTTCGTTCCGCGGGCCCTCAGTGCGGCAATGTTGTTGCGCAGATCCTGTGACTGCTGGGGTGTAAATTTACGCTGCCCATTCGGCGTCGTGGCTCCTTCCACGAATTCCAAGCCCGCTACGGCTTGATCAAACGCATACGACCCTTGCGTATACGTGGTGTCCGGCCTTACGAATGCAAGATTGAGATGCGTGATGTAATTGGGAATGTTCGCAGCCGTCAAATCGTAGATACTGGTGTTCCAAGAGCTGGCGTAAGCGACGTACATCCGATCACCAGTCCCCGGAGGATCTACCGGCGGGTCTACTGGCGGATCCACCGGTGGATCTACCGGCGGTGTCCCTGGATTGCACGCTCCCAGGTCCTCCCATACTCCCCACTGTCCCGTCGTTCCGGGGATTTCACCCTGAGTCCACCATTTCGCTTTCCAGGCCTTACCCCCGTGGGATACGATATTGCCCCCGCCATATACGGCAGAACTGCTCCAAGCAGGCTCAGCGCAGACCTCGGCGGCTTGGACCTGGGACGTAGGAAAGACACTAAACACCAGTACGGCGATAAGTCCGAGAATCCATCCTTTCATCGTTCTGGACAGCCTTGTCATTCATTAAACAACTCCTTCTCCATGAGTATTCGGCTCATTAAAGCGTTTTCAAAGCTGGTGAAAGCTCCGTACCTTATACACCTCCAGACGCATTGGGATGAAATCGAGTGAAACACTTTAAGTGTAACTTGGTAATTTTTTGTACAACAAGGATAAGATTCACTAATTCAGGGGCAAAATCCTATACCTTGTCACAGCAGCGCATCTACGCAAAAAAAGCCGACACCCTGCGCATGATCGCATAAGTGGCAGCTATTGAAATGGAATGCCTGTTAACCCTTACTCCAATTTAGGGTATGATGATAGAAGCATGTTATTTTTCTATTTATGAGTCTCTTTGTGCAGCCTTGCAAACGGACATTTCGACAGAGACTCCTCGTTATCCCGCAGGAAATATTGCTTCCATTCATAATTGTCCTCCGCCCCGTAGAACTTCAAGTCCGGGTGCGGGGGGACTGGATCATATTCGGTCAACCGCTTGCGTATCAGCACCTTGGTATGTTCCGCTTGCCTAGCCCGGGCATTGAACTGCTTCAGGACCCAACGAGGCGTAAAAGCAAGCATCATGTAGGGGAAATACCTGCTCTGGCGAAGCTCATGTGCCGGCGTTCCGCAATACACGAAATAAGGCTCGCCTGCATAACAAAATTCCCACAGATGATCGTCTGGTTCCTCCGGCAGGTCCGCCGGCCAAGGCTCCGTATCGTATTCGGTGGTCCGGCTCAGCAGCTGCCAGAACAAACGCTCATAATACTCCACACCCTCGAGGTTATCTCGGCCATGCTCCGTATGGATCAATACGACAAGTGAAGTATACGGGCCAAAGCCCCTGGAGCCTAGCCCGAACTCTTGCAGCAGTGCGGCCAATTCCCCCGCCGCCTCCTGCGATTCGCCGCGGTTGATAAAACCGTATCTAAAATGATTCAGCGCATGTCCTTGCACTGCCGGAATACAGGGGAATTTGGCGGAACGATCCGTCATTTTCTCAGTCAGCTTAACGATCGCTTCCCGCTGCCATTCCTCCGGCAATCCATAGGCTGCATCCATATCGTCCAACCTCATTAAACCGCTCATCACCAGTCCTCCTCTTCTACAGCATATAAGAGTGGGTAAAAATAGGTGACTGTCACGGACGAAATGCACATGAATTTTGAAAAGCGTTTCCCAAAAGCTTGAACTTTCTGATATCTTAAGTAGAGAAGAAATTAAAATACCAGGCTTATGCCTTAATTACCATAGAGAGGATTCTTTCACATTATGTCTAAACCCCTGCTAACCGATAAGATTCAAACTGCCAAACCGGCCAAAAAACCGAGGCCTTCCGCTCCGCCCGTGCGCATCTTTGCGCTGGGGGGACTTGGCGAGATCGGAAAGAACATGTACGGCGTCGAATTCAAAAACGAGATCATTATCATCGATGCCGGGCTGAAATTCCCGGATGCCGAAATGAGCGGCGTCGATTACATTATTCCGGATATCCGTTACTTGCTCGATAATAAGCACAAAGTAAAGGGTATGTTCCTGACCCATGGCCATGAAGATCATATCGGGGCTATTCCTTACGTGCTTCGTCAAATTCAGATGCCGATTTATGGCGGAGCCCTGACCATCGGCCTGGTTCGTGCGAAGCTGGAAGAGCATCGCCTGCTGGATCAGAGTGATCTGCGCATATTCCATGAAGACGAGACGATTGCATTCCGTCATCTTTCCGTTCATTTTTTCAGAACCACCCACAGCATTCCGGATGCCTTCGGGGTCGTTGTCGAAACCCCGTACGGACCGATCGTACATACCGGGGACTTTAAATTTGATTTTACGCCGGAGGACAAGCCTGCCAATCTGCACAAAATTCTGCAGATCGGCGGGCGCGGCGTACTGGCCCTGATGGCGGACAGCACCAATAGCGAACGTGACGGGTTCACCCCTTCGGAGCGCACCGTCGGCGATTCCATTCTGCGCCTGTTCCATGAATGTCCCGGGCGGATCCTGTTTGCGACCTTTGCATCCAATGTTCATCGTCTGCAGCAGGTCGTCGAAGCCGCCATTCGAACCGGCCGCAAAATCGCTATCGTCGGCCGCAGCATGGAAAAGGTGTTTGTGATCGGCCAAGAGCTTGGTTATATTCGCGTGCCGGACGGCATGATGATTGATGTCAAAGCCGTTAACCGCTATCGCGACGACCAGGTGCTGATTATTTGCACGGGCAGCCAGGGCGAACCCAATGCGGCGCTGACGCGCATCGCTTCGGGTGCCCATCGTTCGATTCAGATTCATCCCGAGGACACCGTCATTTTCTCGTCATCGCCGATTCCCGGGAACACCCAGAACGTTAACCGCAGCATTGATCTCTTAATGCGTGCCGGGGCCGAAGTTAAATACGGCTCCATTCTCGATATCCATACCTCGGGCCACGGCTGCCGCGAAGATTTGAAGCTCATGATCAGCAGCTTGCGTCCCAAATACTTCGTGCCGATTCACGGAGAATACCGGATGATGCTCAATCATCGTCATCTTGCCGTGCAGGTCGGGGTTCCCGACAGCAACGTCTACTTGATGAACATCGGCAACACGCTGTCCCTTTTCCGCAATTATGCGCGTAAGGGCCGGAACATCCCTTCGGGTGACGTCTATATTAACAATGGTGAACTTCGCACCCATGAGAAGGAGCTGCTTGAGGAACGCGTGCAGCTCGCACACGATGGCGTGGTGATCGTCGCGATTACCATCAACCGGGAAACGCGCAAGCTGCTCTCCGGACCGGAGCTGATTACCCGCGGGTTCGTGTATATGCAGGACTCCAAACCGCTTCTGCGCCGGGCCGAAGCAATGCTGCGCAAACAGCTGAACAAAGCCGGCGAACAGCGGGAATACAACCGTGCTGCCTGGGAGCAGATGACCAACAACACGCTCAACCGCTATTTCAAGCGGGAGCTGGGCAGAAGCCCGTACATTATGCCTTCCATTATGGAGGTATAACGCTTCGATCTCGCTGACGCTTGACGTTGTACACTAAAATAAGGGTGGACCCAAAGTGATTGAACCTTGGGATCCACCCTTTTTTATCATATCAGAAAGCATGAATTTCGAAGCCTGACGCCCTTCCTGTAAATCAAGTCCATGAAGCATGGGCCTGCTTTAGTCTGCAAGCTCCAGGCCTTTCGTTTCCTTGCCAAGCACCAGTACCCCCAGAGCCCCGATCAGGATGGTTACGAAAAACATGACGAAAATGATTTCGATGCGGGTCCCATTCTGCTTCAGCACGCCGACCAGCAGCGGCGCGATCACGCCACCGATCCGACCGAACGATGTGGCAAGCCCGACTCCCGTGGAACGAACCTTTGTCGGATAAAGCTCCGGACTATACGCATACAAGCCTCCCCATGCTCCCAGATTGAAGAAGGACAAGGATATGCCTGCCGCGAGCAGCGAGCCTTCCGTATTGGCGTAGCCAAACCAGATTGCGCTCAGCGCCGTAAGCACCAAATAAGTAACCAGCACGAATTTACGTCCGAACTTCTCGATAAAATACGCCGCCGTAAAATACCCCGGCAATTGAGCAAGCGTCATAATCAGAACGTACTGGAAGCTTCGAACCAAGCTGAATCCTTTATCGACCATAACGGTGGGAAGCCACAGGAACATCCCGTAATATGAAAATACGACCGTAAACCACAGCACCCACAGCATAATACTCGTACGCCGATGTTCGACCGACCAGACTGAGGCCACACGCTGCCCGAAGGTCAGCTTCCGGACGGTCTTGGCCTTCTGCTCGATATACCTTGGCGAATCCTCGATGGCTCGCCGCAGGTAGAGTGCATAGAACGCGGGCAGAGCCCCGATGACAAAGGCTGTCCGCCAACCGTAATCCGGAATGACGAAGTAAGCAATAAGCGCGGATAGTATCCAGCCTGCCGCCCAAAAGCTTTCCAGCAGCACCACCGCTCTCCCCCGTTCATGAACGGGCATGCTTTCGGATACCAGCGTCGAAGCTACCGGAAGCTCTCCGCCAAGTCCGAAGCCGGCGATAAAGCGCATCAAGCACAGCATGACAAAACCGGTAGCCAGAGCGGAAAGACCGCTCGCTATCGAGAATATGAGCAGTGTCCACAGCAGAATATTTTTCCGTCCATATTTATCCGCCAGAAATCCGGCCATGGCCGCGCCGAATACCATTCCGATCGATGTGGTGCTTGTCAGAATGCCGACCTGCTGCGAGCTTAGCGACCATTCCGCTGCCAATGCCGCAACAACAAACGAAATCATGCCGACATCCATCGCATCGAACATCCAGCTGGCACCCGCACTGAACAGCAGCTTGCGTCGTTTAGGCTCTTTTAACAATTGCATATTGCCCATATGAACCGCCCCCTCTCCTATATCTTTCTATAATGTAGAGCGAACCATACGTCCGGTCAAGCTAGATTATGCTGAGCGGCAACATGACCGTTATGGTCGTTCCCTCCTGAAGCTTGCTGGTCACATGCACCTGCCCCCTGTGATCCTCGATCATTTTTTTGCTGATCATGAACCCTAAGCCGTTGCCTTTCTCCTTCGTTGTGAAGAACGGTTCCCCGAGACGGGAAAGGATCGATTCCGGGATTCCGCATCCGTTATCCGTGAAATGAATCGCCACAGTCTGGTCGCTGCCTCTCTCCAGCCGTATGGTCAACTTGCCGCCGTCCGGCATCGACTCCACCGCATTTTTTATAAAATTTATGAAGACCTGCTTCAGATGATTCACATCACCGTCTACATTGGCCTCTTGCTCTCCAAAATCGGTTATGATCTCTACGTTATGTATAATCGCCTGCGTATTTAATAGCGTAATCACTTGATCCAGCAGCTGCCGGATATCGGCACGCTCGAATTTCACGCTTTGCGGCTTCGCCAAGAACAGAAGCTCACTTACGATCAGTTCGATCCTTTCAATCTCCGAAGAGATGATATCGAAGTATTCATCCTTCCGTCCGGCGCCGGAGCGAATCAGCTGCACGAATCCTTTGATGGACGTCATCGGATTACGGATTTCATGGGCGATTCCTGCGGCAAGCTGCCCGGCCATGGACAGCTTGTCGGACTGGATCAGCCGCTTCTCTTCCTGATCGGCCGCTCTCTTCATGTCGGTGATATCCGTCAAATGCGCCACATAGCCCAGCGCCCTTCCCTCTCTGCTGCGGGCTGTGCTTAGCCTACACGATACCCACCTGATATCCCCCTGTTTATGTATCAATCTCTTTTCCATTTGCAAGGAAGAGATCCGGCCCGTTTTAAAGTTTTCCATCATTTCCCTGTCCTTATTTACGTCCTCCGGATAAACCCAATCGTTATAGGGATGATGCAGACATTCTTCCTCCTCATATCCGAGCATTCTGCAAGCGGCCGGATTGATTCGGATAATGCTCCCCTCTGAATCGATGAATACCGTTCCAATCGGCGCAACTTCTATCGCCTGAACCATAAAATCATAGCTGAGACATTCACTATTCATCATCGTTTGGAGATCCTCCTGTCTTTCATTGTTCAATTCGGTTTTACCTAATTTCTAGATATGGGATTGCTTCTCCTTTAGCCTATATGGAATATAAATAAAACGATCCAAAGGATAATTCGGACATGAAGCGAATATATTGGATATGAGGTTTCTAATATTTGGTGTCTATCCCAGCGCTATTCTAGTGAAATTGAGAGAAAATGGTTTTTTTTGACTTGAACGCTATGGCTTTTTCGTTTATTGTGAAAGAAAGCAAGTCATTTACAATTGCTAGTCGTTAGGATCGTTAACAAAGGAGTTTGCGAGTATGTACACGGAACAAGATATTTGGATTGTGCTTACAGGCACGGGCACCTGGTTCAGCAGAATGATCCAATATTTCACGAAGGCCCCACTTAACCATGCATCCATTGCGTTTGATTCCGAGTTACGCGAAGTGTACAGCTTTGGGCGAAAGAAGGCGAACAATCCGTTTGACGGCGGTTTGGTTCGCGAGAACCTGCGCGACCCTTTCTTCTACACTTCGGAGTGCGCGGTATACCGCTTCCGCGTCAGTAATGAAGACTATCAACGCATGCACAATCTTGTCAAAGAGATGATGCGTGATCAGGACCGCTACAAATATAATCTGCTAGGGCTGCTGGGTATATTGTTTCGGATTCATATTGATCGTGATGATGCTTTCTTCTGCTCCCACTTTGTCGCGACGGTGCTGGAGCAAGCAGGCCTGCGGCCTGTGAACAAGCCTTGTCATCTTGTAACGCCGGAAGATTTCTCCCACTCCCCCCAGTTGAATGAAGTCTATCGCGGGCCTCTCCATGGTTATCTTGCTCAAGACATGCCAGCCCCGTTGTCCCCGTCGCCGACATTTGTTCCTGTGACCACGAAAGGCCGAGGCAAGTTCTTCAGAATCGGAAAAACGGGTTAATACCGAAAATTTGTAGCTATGATATAAATATGTTTCCCTGATACCTTGGAAAAAAGCAGCCGGGCTCGCACCCGGCTGCTTTTTTTAAATAAGTTTTTTGGGGTCCCCGCAAAGTATTTGGAATAAGCATCGAAGCATAGGCTCCACTTTGTGGGGTTATTTTATATGTTCCTCGCGGGGATTAACCTCCGACGTCATTCTCTAGCGTTAGGCCGATGGAGTCTGATCCGACGCCTGCTCCAGAACCGCCTGCTCCACCACGACGGGACCGGATTCAGCCAGTTTTTGCTGCTCCATTTTCTTACGCTTACGTTTGCGGTTAAAGTACACGCCGATCAACAGAAGCGGAACGGCGATGAGCGCAATATATAACGATACATCCTTAACCATGCCCTCCGCGGCGTTACCGTACAGATAGAACAGGGTACCCACCACATAAAACTTGGTAGCCCGGCCCAGCGCGGCATAGGCCAACAGTCTCCATAGCGGGAATTTCAAACATCCCGATAGAATCGTAAACACTTTAAAGGGAACCGGCGTAAAGGAGCCGATCAGTATGGCGGCTTCGCCGTTTTTTTGAAACATGTTCGTTGCAGCGTCAATCCACTCTTTTTTCAGTATCTTGTATAATACCGACTTCCCAAGCAGCTTTCCGATCAAATAGCCCAGCGGCGTCCCCAGCAAGCATCCGATAAAACCATACGTTGCAAGCCACAGTGCATTCTGCGGATGCATGATGCTAAGCGAAACCTGCAGAAAAAAGGCGGGAACCGGAAAAATGACAGCATCCGCAAACGAATGAATAAACAATCCCCATGGACCAAACTTCATTAAAAAATCCAAAATGTCCTGAAACATGTCTCAACCCCTAAACATTTTCTTCCTGTTTCTATCAGACCCTTTATAAAGTATAGCACATAATTATACTGGAAAGGACCTAAGCCGCTCTATCCCTGCCGAAAAAACGCGCAGAACGAAGCATGCCTTTGCACCTATATACTATATGCAGCAGGTTCGACTAACAACAAAAAAACCTTTCTTCTAGGAAGAAAGGTTTTCGGTCGCTCCTCGCAAGCGGAATTCCATGCATGAATAAGCTTGCAAAGAAATGCATCTTGTTTAATTTGCAGATAAACTGCGGTGTGCGGAATGCCTTGTCGGACCTACGAATTCATTCAGCGGGAAGCCGTTCGAAATCGCCTGGGTAATGAAGGCTTTGGCTTGCTGTACCGACTCGCGAACGCTCAAGCCCTTGGCAAGATTGGCCGTGATGGAAGCGGATGATGTGCAGCCCGCACCGTGGGTGTACTTGGTAACGATGGCGTCGGCCTCGAACCATTCGAAGCTGTTTCCGTCATAGAGCAGATCCATGGCTTTGCCTTCTCGGATTTTGCCTCTGTCTTTAATCAGCACGTTCTTTGCGCCGCGCTCGTGAATGATGGCGGCAGCCTCCTGCATTTGATCCAGGGACGTGATCGGACCGGATTTGGCCAACTGGGACGCCTCGAACAGATTTGGCGTTACCAAATCGGCGCGCGGGAGAAGGAATTCCAGCATCGCTTCCGTATTTTCGGGCTGCAGCACTTCATCCGTGCCTTTGCAGACCATCACCGGATCGATGACGATCCGTTTCAGATCATAGCGGTCGATATACTGGGAAACGAGCTCGATGATCTCTACGGATCCGAGCATGCCAGTCTTCATGGCATCGATGCCGATGCCCTCAAGCACGGTTTTCAACTGCGTTTCAACGATATCCAATGCTACCGGGAAAACCTGGTGATCCCATGTTTTTGGTTCCATGCAGACAATCGTGGTCAGTGCGGTCATTCCGTATACGTCAAATTCCTGAAAGGTTTTCAGATCGGCCTGGATGCCAGCGCCGCCGCTTGTATCCGAGCCGGCTACGGTTAATGCTTTTCGTATCGTCATGTTCCATGTTCCCTTCGCTTGTAAAATGATTACTCTATTATAAGAAAAACTGAGATTGGCGTCTATTCGTAGATGTCGAATCCTTCATTAGCGGTTGTTTTTCTTGCGAGATCAAGTCGATTGAGCTTCGGTGCTTTTTCTTCCTGATCTCTAAAGAAAAACTGGGATTGACGTCTATTCGTAGATGTCGAATCCACTGATGTTGAATTTTGCATTGTCAGCGCATCACTCCGCCTGCGGATTGTTCTTCCGATCGCTGTTGCCCCCAAATTTCCTTTGAACCACGATATCTATCGTTGGAATTCGGGTGCAAAGGCGACCACTTCCGTTTCTACAGAACAATTCCGCCTGCTCCGTTGGAGTCTTTTTTGTAAACCCTTAAAGAGACCAATTCAATTTAGCGTTATTCGCTGATGTTGAATTTTGCTTGATCACGCACCACTCCGCCTGCGGATTGTTCTTCCGATCGCTGTTGCCCCCAAATTTCCTTTGAACCACGATATCTATCGTTGGAATCCGGGGGCAAAGGCGACCACTCCGTTTCTACAGAACAATTCCGCCTGCTTTGCTCGGAGTCCTTTGTGTAGGCTCACACTATGGAGTTGCCACTTATTGTTCCGTCAGGATCACCGGGCCATCCTTCGTGATGGCAAGCGTATGTTCATACTGCGCGGACCATTTCCCGTCCACGGTTCTGGCGGTCCATCCGTCCGAATCGATCTTGCATTGATATGTTCCCAGGTTCAGCATCGGTTCGATGGTGATGACCATGCCCTCTTTAAGGCGAGTCCCGCGGTGGGGTGGCCCGTAATGCGGTACCTGCGGCTCCTCATGCATATTTTCGCCGATGGCGTGCCCCACGAAGTGACGGACAACCGATAAATTCTGCGCTTCCGCATAAGATTGAATCGCATGGGAAATATCGCCGATCCGGTTGCCGATCACCGCTTGCTCAATTCCGAGGTACAGAGCTTTCTTCGTCACGTCCAGCAGATGCTGCGCTTCCTCGGAGACGTTTCCGACCGGATAGGACCAAGCCGAGTCGGCGAGCCAACCATCATACTTCACTACCATATCAATGGTAACGATATCCCCGTCCTTCAGCGGCTCATGGCTCGGAAAACCATGGCAGATCACGTCATTGACCGATGCGCAGGTCGCAAAAGGATAACCATGATACCCCTTCTGCTCCGGCGTCGCGCCGCGCTCCGCCAGGAACCGTTCGACAAACTGATCAATCTCCAGCGTCGTTACGCCCGGCTTGATCATGTTGGCGATCTGTCGGTGGCATTCGGCGAGAATATCGCCGGCTTTATTCATCTTGGCGATTTGTTCTTGTGTTTTGAGGATTATCAATCCTGCTCACTCCTTTTCATGGCTGTTATCTCCTACTCAAATCAAAAAGCCTTAGCTGACCGAAGGAGCTTAGGACAGGCATCTGCGTCCTCCTCACTCCCCGGCCAATAAGGCTGATTCACAATCACAAGGTGTATCTGTTTTCTTGTCTTGTATCCAAAAAAAGAAAAGCTGATAGCGCCCCACATGATCTTATTCTACTCTTAAGCCAAGGTAACCTCAATGATTTCCGTTAGGAATTTCTGCCTTTTGGTCAAATGCGGACAGGTACGGATGCCGCAGCATAACCGTTTTGCATTCTCGGAGGCATCTTTAACTCGGCGGTAACCCAGAAAGTCATATGACTCTCAATGACCAGGAACAGAATCAGGGCGGGCAGCATTTTATCCAATTTTAAGCTTCATTTATGCAATGACAATCGTTTCTCCTCATATCTATATATTTAAAGGTTGCGCAGAAACGATAATTTTACACGCGAGATCACGATTCCTTTCTTTTTCTATGTTCATTATATCAAAAGGGCCCGTTGCTTTAGCTTTCCACTTGTTTCCGTTCCTTCTGGGTCATATCGCTCTTCTCCTTGGACAAGAACCAGCCGAGGACCGCGATCAGGATCAATACGCCCCAGAATATGAGCTTCCAGCCGGCACTCTTGGGAAACGTCTTCTCTAATACAGCGATATCCGGGTGCGCGAGCGTATAGACGGCCAGCTTGATTCCTACCCATCCCACGATCAGGAATGCAGCCGTTTCCAAGCCGGGCCTTCTTACGAGCAGCCTGCCGAAATACGATGCCGCGAACCGCATGATCACCAAGCCGATAATTCCGCCTGCCAGGATAACCAGGAATTGTCCGCCGTCCATGCCCCCGATATTCGGAAGGCCGGTTTCGGGCAGCGTCAAGGCAAGGGCTACGGCGGCCAAAATCGCATCAACCGCAAACGCAATATCCGCAAGCTCTACCTTTAACACGGTAACCCAGAATTTTTCTTGCTTTATTTCCGCTTCCTTCAGATGTTTCTTCTTCTTTACAAAGAACTGCTTCACCATATGATTGATACTGATATACAGCAGGTAGAAGGCTCCAATCGCCTGTACGTACCAGACATCCGCCAGAAAAGAGATAATGAAGAGGGATGCGAAACGGAACACAAACGCACCGGCCAATCCGTAAAATAACGCCTTCTTCCTTTTGTCCTCCGGCAAATGCTTAACCATGATGGACATCACCAGGGCATTATCGGCTGCGAGAATCCCCTCGAGTCCAATCAACACCAGCAGCACCCACCCATATTCGAGCAACAGTCCCATTTCCAAACGCAATCTCTCCTTCATGAATAGGATGATCCGATTTACGTTTTAAAGGCGTATAAAACAAAAAACCTTTATCCCGAAAATCGGCGATAAAGGTATCTACCCAGAAATAGGCTGTAGGAATAAGCACCTTTACCGAATCGGCAAAGGTCTCGCAAACAACTTTCGTTGCCAACAAAGCCGGAGACACGTTCGTGTCACGAATTGACGACTTTGCTGCGACTGCTACTCCCCTTTACTTGAATACATGAATTATAGCATGGCCGCTTACCACCGCCAATAGACTTTCAAAAATTTTACATTCACTTTACATTTCTATTTTTCTTCCTCCAAAAATAAAGCCATAGTCCAGCTGCCAGCAGCACTGCGACAGCTCCCCACAGGAAAGGCCTCTGCATAAATGTCTGATCTGCAGCCTCACCTTCACTTGGAAGCATTCCCTCAGCAAGCGTATCAGACCCCGTTTCGCCCGGTGGAGGCGCAGCTTTCGGAGGATATCCGGCCCCTAGCTCGGATAGCTCCTTGCCGGCGGTGGTGAGCGGCTTCGTTCCGTCACAAAGCCCTGTTGTCAGCCGTCCCGACTCCGCGGACGCGAACACCAGATATTCGCTGCCTACGGCAAACTGGTCATAACCGCAGCTGGCCGATGACATGGCCGTGGTAAGCTCCGTTACGGGGTTCAGCTCGCCTTTCCATATTTCCGTTACCTCTAACGTAACATGAACCGGATCTGCCGAGGACATGACCAGCTTCCGCGTCGGGCCCGCGATCTGAGTCACCTTGCCTGCGAATATCGCTGCGCTCCGTTCCAAGCTTTCCGCAACCTCAGGCGGTCCGGCACATGAGCAAGCAAAGACGTCGGATGGTTTTATCGTATACAGGCTGACGAGCAAGAGCAAACAGCTAAGCATGATTATAACCTTGGATTTTCTCATCATAGGTCACCTCAATCCTTAGACGGCCTTTCCCCCTAAAATGTTCCAGCCCTATCCGTAAATGCGCCGATCCACTCCAAAAATACGCGATACGGCCATTTCTGCTGCCGATCTAAAGAAGTACCCAATCAAGACAAGAAGCTGCTATCGTCATAAACTATTTACTGGCAATGATCAGATAGTGGCGATCCGTGGGATACCGGATTCCGTCAACCTGAAGCCCTGCTTGCTCCAACAAAGCTTTCAACACCTGCGGGTCAACCCGGTTCGGCTTCGGAACCCGCTTCTCGGACGGGTCCTCCTGCCATTCCAGACACAAGCAGCGCCCGCCTGGCCGCATCACTCTAGCGATTTGGGAGATAGACTCCTCCAACCGATCGGTGATGTGAAGAATCAAGGAGGCGATGACTCGATCTACGGTTTCATCCTGGAAGGGAAGCTGTTCCAACACGCCTTCCAGCACCTTCACATTCGTGATTCCTTGTTCCTGTGCACGCCCGCGCATCATGTCGAGCATGGCTGGCTCGGTATCCAGCGCGTAAACGGTGCCTGTCGTTAATGAGGCTGCCGGTATGGAAAAATAGCCGGTGCCCGCCCCGATATCCAGCACGTCCACCTCGCCATTCACCTGAAGCATCTTAAGCAGTGAAGAAGCCGGCAGCTCTTTTTTCCTTTCCGGACTTTCCAATCGCTCGATGAGTGACGGATCAAAACTCTCTTTCATGTTATCGCTCTCCTCCTCGATGAATCGCATTTCATGACATGTTCCAATATGTATTTATCAGACTGTGATAAGGAATTCTCCCTGTGGGTCTACCATACCGTTGATCGGGAACGATGTAAACCGGTTCGTTGGTCTTTAACGATTACGGCCGATCCCCTCCGCTTGGCATGTCTTAGGGAGCCTCTTGATTCTACGCGAACTGTACGAAAGATCCATGCAAGAGATTGGAATAGGATCTGCGGCCATAATAAGGAGTTGAACCAGGAAAAGGGCATTTCCCTGATCATGATGACCATGGAAATGCCCCGATTCGTTACTCGCCCTTATCCTCAATCCATACCTGCCCTGCCAGAAAATCGGCAAGATGAACGGCCTCGATGCCGCGTTGTTTCCCGGCACGCTCGATGCCCCACTTCATCTGCAGCAGGCAGCCCGGATTCGAGGTCACGATGACCTCGGCCCCTGTTGCCTCCACATGCTCCATCTTATGATCGAGCAGCGTCGTCGACATATCTGTCTGGGTCAGATTGTAAATGCCTGCGGACCCGCAGCAAACCTCTGCTCCCTGAAGCTCGCACATGTCTACGCCCGGAAGCTGCTGCATCAGCTGGCGAGGCTCTCCTTGCACCCGCATGACATTGCGCAGATGGCAAGAATCCTGGTAGGTGACCTTGACGGTCTTATTCGCGCTTTCCGCTTGAATTGGCGTAAGCGGCCGTCCCGGGCTGCTCAGCAGCTCCGAGATGTCCTTTACCTGTTCTGCGAAACGAACGGCCGCTTGCTGAAGCCGCTCATCCTGTTCGGCATGCATCAGATGATCGTATTCCTTCAGCAGGGCGCCGCAGCCCCCCGCATTGCTTGCAATGTAATCCACGTTCGCTTCCCCAAAAGCCCATATATTCTGGCCGGCCAGCTGTTTGGCATCGTCCATTTCACCGGCATGGGCATGCAGCGCACCGCAGCATACCTGCTCCTCCGGAATGACAATCTCGAACCCGGCCTGGCGCAGCAGCCGCACGGTGTTCACGTTCGTAGAAGCAAACATGACATCCATAATGCAGCCCCGGAACATGCCGACCCGGCCGACCTTTGCGCCTGACGCGGGGATCACCATAAGCTTGGAACCGCTCCCTGTCCTCTCGCGGCGGTAGGGTAAGCCGGCCTTGCTCCACAGCTCTTCCAGACCATCGCCCGTTACGTCAGGCAGCGCCTTTTCCAGCTGCTGAAGATGGTCGGGAAACAGCTTCATGGCCCCGGAGCTGCGCGCAAATTTCTGCAGCCCGGATTTCTGATAGAACGAAAGCGTCTTGCCGATCAGCTTCAGTCTTCCGCGATGCGGGAAAATCCCTTGCAGGAACGTCTTGCGGACGACTCGTACCGGCAGCGAATAAGGCTTCTCCGCCGCAATGGCCGCCCGGGTCTGCTCGATCAATTGGCCGTATTTCACGTCGGACGGACATGCCGGCTCGCATGCCCTGCACCCCAGACAGAGATCCATTTGGCTCCGAAAGCTCTCATCCGGTTCCATCAAACCATCGACAACCGCCTTCATGAGGGCGATCCGCCCGCGTGGGGAGGCAGCCTCGAGCCCGGTTTCGATGAATGTCGGACATGCGGTCTGACAGAACCCGCAGCGCATACAGTTCGTCAATTGATCCTCGTCCAGCGTTAGCTTCAGCGATTGTGCAAGCTTCTCATGGGTTGAATTCATGCGCGATCGCCTCCTCTCACGATGTTTCGATCTTCCGATCCTGATCCTGATTCTGATCCTGATCCGAAGCTGAGTCCCGCCCTGCTTGCTCTGTCCGCTCTTGGAATACGATGCGCTTTCGAGTTTCCGCAAACAGCTTGCCCGGATTCATGATCTGGTGCGGATCGATTGCATCCTTGATGGATTTCATCATCCGGATGCCGGCTTCGCCCACCTTCCATTCCAGGTAAGGCGCCTTCACGATACCGACGCCATGCTCGCCGGTAATCGTGCCGCCCATGGCAATCGCCGCCTCAAAGATTTCGGCGAATGCCTCTTCCACGCGATGAATTTCTTCCGGGTCGCGGGCATCCGTCATCGCGGTCGGATGCAGATTGCCGTCCCCGGCATGGCCAAACGTGCAGATCTGCACATCGTATTTCTGGGCAATGCGCTGAACTTCAAGCACCATGTCGGCAATCTTCGAACGCGGAACCGTTGCGTCCTCCAAGATCGTGGTCGGCCGCAGACGGGACAGCGCAGCGAGCGCGCTCCGTCTCGCCTCCATCACCTTCGCCCCTTCTTCCGGGGTCTTGGCGATATTCAGCTGCACCGCGCCGGAAGCAAGACATATCTCCTCCAGCTTCTTCAGATCCCGCTCCACATCCTCCACGCTGCCGTCCTGCTCGATCGCCAGCATCGCTTTGGCGTGAACCGGGAGCCCGATTTTGGCAAAATCCTCAACCACCTGAAGCGTCGGCTGATCCATGAACTCCAAGGTGCACGGGAATATATGATTGGCTATAATGTTGGATACCGTTCGAGCCGCCGCTTGAAGGTCATCATATACGGCGACCATGGCCTTTCTGTATGAAGGCTTCGGAATTAACTTCACCGTGGCTTCCGTCAGTATGGCTAACGTTCCGCCCGATCCCACCAATAACCGGGTCAAATCATACCCGGCGGCATCCTTCACCAGCTTGCCGCCCGTGCGCAGGATACTGCCGTCCGGCAATACGGCCTCCAGGCCGAGTACGTAATCCTTGGTCGTTCCATACTTCAATCCGCGCAGCCCGCCGGCTCCCAAGGCAATATTGCCGCCCATCGTGCAGATGATCATGCTGCTCGGATCCGGAGGATAGAACAGCCCCGTCCGCTCGACCGCCAGATGAAACTGCTTTGTATTCAGACCCGTCTGGAAGGTCGCGGTTAGATTATCCGCATCGATCTCCAGCAGCTTGTTCATACGGGTCATAACCACGATCAGACCGCCCTGAAGCGGAATGGTGCCGCCGCACAGATTGCTGCCCGCTCCCCGCGTAATAACGGGTATCCGGTGCTTCGAGCAAATTTTGACGATGTCGGAGACCTCCTGCGTGCTTCCAGGAAAGATAACCCCGTCCGGCATCGCCTGATACAGCGGTGTAGCATCATAACTGTATGAGACGAGACTTTCCGGATCATCCTTGAACCACTTCCCGCCAACCACGGCGGCCAGCTGCTCGCGAATGACAGATTCCAGCATGTTGTTTCTCCCCCTCCCTTATGCGGGTTTGACTACTAAAGATAATCACTATGCTTACCATCCAATCGCTGCCTAGCATTATCTATGTGCCATCGCTTGGCACTTCCGTTCGCTGGCTTTAATGAATGGTCTATGGCAGCGCCAGCTTTCCCATAACGGTCGGCCTGTGCGCACCGGTTGCCGCTGGCAAATTGTTAGGAACGCCGAGCATGAAGTCATTGCCCAGCAGCGCAAAAATCACGGCTTCCTTGGCATCGTCATCGAAGCCCAGCGCCTTGGAGGTCATGACCTTCTGTTCCGGCAACAGCTCCCCTAACATCGAGAGCAGCGTCTTGTTATGGGCCCCTCCACCGGTTACGATCACCTCATCCATTCTGTGGTGAGGAAACACATAGTTCACATAGCTATCGGCAATGGAATGTGCGGTAAACGCCGTCGCCGTGGCCAGCGTATCCTCATCCGAGAGGCTCCTGAGCCTGGCTTGCTCCAGAAACGAAACCGCGTAATTGTGGCCAAACAGTTCCCTACCCGTTGATTTCGGCGGCTCTGCTTGAAAATAGGGATGCGCCATCATCTCCCTTAATAAGACCTGATCCGGGTTCCCCCGGGCAGCCCATGTGCCGCCTTCATCATAGGATAATCGCCCTTCGGTCAGCATATGGGCCACCGCATCCATGATCATATTGCCGGGTCCGGTATCAAAGGCAAGCACATCCGAAGGATCCGCCCCTGCGGGCAGCGCCGTGCAATTGCCGATCCCGCCGATGTTCTGCAGCAGCCTCCCCCGCTCCGGATGCCGAAACAGGATCAAGTCTCCGTAAGGCGCAAACGGTGCCCCTTGACCCCCAACCGCCATATCCGCGGGCCGGAAGTCTCCTACCGTAAGTTTGCCGGTGTGCTTGGCGATAACGGAAATATCGCCGATCTGCAAAGTCGAAGCGACGGAATACGGATCTCCTTGCTCCGGTACGGGCTGATGCCAAATCGTTTGTCCATGGGAGCTTACCAAATCCACTTCATCTATGCGCATGCCGGCATCGGCAACCGCTTCCAGGACTGCTGCTCCAAACTGATACCCCAAGTATGCATTCATGCTGCAGACAGCAGCGCTGTTCGAATTCTCCTCACTGCACAAATCGCGCAGCCGCTGCCGGAGCTCCGGTTCGTAAGGCTTGCTATAATAATGCAGCAGCTCAACCGATGCCTCGAAGCCGCTTCCCTGTATGCGGACGATGGCCGCATCGATGCCGTCCAGCGAAGTACCGGACATCAGGCCGACCACAATGACCGGCCCGCCCTCTTTCCATGGCGAGAACATCATATTTTACGCCTCCCCGTACAGCAGATACGGAGCCCGCATCGTTCTCCACTGCTCCGCATCCTTGCCCCACTCCGCAACCAGACGCTGGAGTCCCGCTTCTTCGTGGATGTGCCGGCGGACGTCCTCGCTTCCCGTCAGCAAATCAATGAAGTACCGGCTTCGTCCTTCCGGCGGGCTAAGCCACTGGAACTGATCCGGGTACAACCGGCTGACAAGATGCAGCAGCACAAGCCCTGTGCGCACAGCCTCTACTTCTGCCGGACGGGTCACAAACAGCATGACCCCGCTGCAGCCTTCGCCCTGATGCTTCGAGAAGGTCGGGGTCATGTACATGGAATGGGCATGGACGCCGGGCAGTCCGTATGCGTTGAACGCCTGGGCCAGCTCCTCCCCATTGACCCATGGAGCGCCGATCCATTCAAACGGCCGGGTCGTCCCGCGGCCCTCCGAAAGATTGGTCCCTTCGAAGAAACAGGTCCCGCTGTACAGCCGCACCGTATCCATCGTAGGAATGTTCGGCGACGGCAGCACCCACGGCAAGCCCGTGTCGTTATATTCCATGCCGCGCGTCCAGCCTTCAAGTCCGATGACATCCAGATCGCAGCCGGTTCCCCGCATGTCATTGGCCATCCGCGCGAATTCGCCGATGGTCATTCCGGTGCGGATCGGAATGTGCCATCCGCCCACCATGGATTCATACCCCGGCTTAAGGAAACCTCCTTCGCAGCGCTCGCCGCCCAGCGGATTCGGCCGATCCAGGACAAGCAGGCTCTTGCCATGTTCGGCGCATGCCTCCATAACATACAGCAGCGTCGTCATATACGTATAAAAGCGCACGCCAAGATCTTGAATGTCGAAGATGACGGTGTCTACGTTCTTCAGCATGTCAGCATCCGGCTTGCGCCGCGAACCGTACAGACTGTACACCGGCACGCCGAATACCGGATCCACTTCGTCATCCACGTGCTTGCCTGCCTGCAGCTGGCCGCGCAGCCCGTGCTCACAGGCGAACAAAGCCGTCAGTTCCGACTCGGACAAGCTTGCAATTACCTCGATAGATGAACGAAAATCCGACGTGAGCCCCGTCGGATTCGTAATGACGCCAAGGCGACGACCCGTGATTTTCTCGTGCTTGATGCCTGGCAGCACATCAATGCCGCTTCGCACATTGACTTTTATCATATGCTCACACCTCTCGCTTCGGAGGTTACCACACCGTCTTCCACCGGCTTGGCCTCTTCCGGATTCAGTACATTATACGTAACCTTATGCTGGTATATGGCCCACATGCCATTAAATAAGAATCCAAAGCCAACAACCGTGACGAGCAGCGGAATGGCGACGCAGAAGGCTTGGAAGCATGCGCCCAGCGTATAGGCCGGAAACTTCAGGAACAGCTTGACGCTATGCGCCATGGCTTTAAAGATGCCCATCCCTTCCTGAATGACAAGCTGAAAGGTGTAGAATTGGGAGATGAGCGCCATGATGACAAAATAGGTTTGGAACACGCCGATCGCAAGGTAGCCGATTCCTTCTTTTCCCCCGTAATACCACCAGGTGGACCATAGGATCAATATCATCACGACGAAGAAAAAGCCCATTATAACGGAGGGTCCGAGCCCTTTCAGCGCACCTTGAAACACGTCCTTCAGCCTGGACTTGCCCCGCTCCGTCTTGCGGTGATAGGCATAACAAACACCATAAAAGAGCGGCATATACAGAACCGGCAGCAGCACCAGCGCTGCCCACAGCGGAACGAACATGACCACCGTCACGAGCACCAGCGAGGTAATCATGCTGTACAAGGCCACCGCCGTAATCTCACGGTAAATCTCAACCCCGGTCTTCTTTAACACATCATTCAGCTTGCGCATAGCTTTCCTCTCCTCTTCGTCGTTGTTTACCAATCGATACGCTGCTCCGTCTCAGGATCGAAGAAATGCACTTTATCGAAATTAAAAATGAAGGTTTTGTCCATGCCCGGATAACCCGTCGTTTCCGGATGAACCTTCGCGGTCACGGTCCGGTTACCTAC
This sequence comes from Paenibacillus sp. HGF5, assembly GCF_000204455.1. Classification (NCBI taxonomy): domain Bacteria; kingdom Bacillati; phylum Bacillota; class Bacilli; order Caryophanales; family Paenibacillaceae; genus Paenibacillus; species Paenibacillus sp. HGF5. The sequence goes on from NZ_AEXS01000024.1 coordinate 24,702, forward strand.
GCGGAAGTACACCAGATTCTCCGAGCCGAGATGTTCAACGACCTGGACCTTCGTGGAATACTTGTAATTCAGATTGGTTGTGCCCGGCATATCCTCGCCGGTGATATGCTCGGGACGAATCCCCAGAATCAGATGCCTGTTGTCGTATTTGCTTAGGGCACCGGCCATCGAATCCGGAATGGTGAATGTCCCGCCTTCCATCCGGAGAACATTTCCTTCCTTCTGCACGTCGATGAAGTTCATCGGCGGGGATCCGATAAAGCCGGCCACGAACATATTCTGCGGATTCGCATACAGCTCGGTCGGTGAGGCGATCTGCTGGATAATGCCGTTATTCATTACAACGATCCGCTCACCGAGCGTCATCGCTTCAACCTGATCATGCGTAACGTATACGATGGTAGCTTCCAGACGCTTGTGCAGCTCGGACAGCTCTACCCGCATTTGCACGCGAAGCTTCGCATCCAGGTTCGACAGCGGCTCGTCAAACAGGAACACCTGCGGGTCGCGCACGATCGCCCGCCCTACCGCAACGCGCTGACGCTGTCCGCCGGACAGCTCGCGCGGCTTCCGGTCGATCATCGACTCCAGGCCGAGAATGGAGGCTGCCTGCGATACCTTTTGCTCAATGTAGGCCTTGGGCTTCTTCAGGTTCTTCAAACCGAAGGAGAGGTTCTCGCGGATCGTCATATGCGGATACAGCGCATAATCCTGGAACACCATCGCGATGTCGCGGTCTTTCGGATGCAGATTGTTGACCACCCGGTCGCCGATGATGATGTCGCCGGACGTTTGACGTTCAAGTCCCGCAATCATGCGCAGCGAGGTGGTTTTGCCACAGCCGGACGGACCGACGAATACCACGAACTCTTTATCATTGATCACAAAGTCCGACCCCGCTACAGCGGTAAACGTCCCTTTGTTGTCGTCTACAAATTCTTTTCGTATATTTCGGAATTCTACGCGTGCCATAACTTTGCCTCCTTCTAGCCTTTAACGGCTCCAATGGTGATGCCTTGCAGGAAATAGCGCTGAAGCGAGAAGAACAGGATCATCATCGGCAGTGCCGCGACGGTTGCTCCAGCCATAAGTGCGCCGAAATCGGTCGTGTCCGCATAGACGAAGGAAGCAAGACCGACCTGAATCGTTCTCATTTCCGTCGAGTTGGTCACGAGGAAGGGCCAGAAGAAATCATTCCATGATGCAACGAACGTGAATATCGCAAGCACGGCAAGACCCGGCTTTGCCATCGGAAGAATGACCTTCCAGAAGATGCCGAATTCGCCGCAAGCATCGATGCGCGCCGCATGTATCAAAGAGGTAGGCAGCGATGACATGTACTGCTTCATCAAGAAAATGTTGCCCACGCTTACGATTCCGGGAAGAAGAATCGCCGTGTATGTATTCCCGAGATCAAATACGTCGATCATCAAAATGTATAGCGGAATCAGCGTCACCTGCGCCGGGATCATCATCGTGCTGAGCAAAATCCAGAATACCGCTTTGTTCCCCGGAAACTTCAGCTTCGCAAAAGCATACCCTGCGAGCGAAGCCAGGAATACGTTGGTCACCGTCAGGATGGATGAGATCAATAAGGAGTTAAAGAGCCACCTCATGACGTCGGTTTTGCCAAAAAAACGCTCGTACGGGGCTACGGAGAATACCTCCGGTATCATTTTCGGGATAAACGATGCCGCTGACTTGGTGTCCTGCACAGAGCCGATCAGCATCCAGTACATCGGAATGATCGTCAGAACGCTCCATACCACCAGAATGACCGAGGCCACAATCAGCATGATCACTTTTGATCTTGATTTCATAGGTGCACCCCCTTAGCTTCAAAAATAGGCCTTAGTACTCCACGTCGGACGAGAAGTATTTGAATTGAATGATGGAAATGACAATAATCAAAGCAGCCAGGACAAAAGATTGCGCCGCCGCAAGTCCGAATTCGTAGAAATTGAACGCCGTGCTGTAAATCAGATAGGCGATGGTTGTCGTCGCGAAGTTCGGTCCGCCCTGCGTCATCAGGTATACCGAGATGAACACCTGGAAGGACGTAATGACACCCGTCACCAGCAGATATAGTGTGGTCGGTTTCATTAGCGGCCACGTAATTCGCCAGAATTTGGACCAGCCGCTGGCATGGTCGATGTCCGCGGCTTCATAGAGCGATTTCGGAATCCCGCCCATGGCGGCCAAATAGAGAATAATGCCCGCGCCATGCGAACCGAGCCAGTTCATCAGAATGAGCGAAAAGAGCGCCGTGTTCGATTTGCCGAGCCATATGACCGGGTCGAACCCGAACAATCCGATGAAACGGTTCAGCAGCCCGGCTTGGGTCGGATCGTAGATCGCGAGCCATACCACCGAAATGGTGACGCCGGAGGCAACGGCCGGCAAATACATCGTAGCCTTGAAGAACGTCTGCCATTTATTTTTCATCTGAAAAATAAAAAAGGATAATGCATACGTGATGACAATGTTGACCGGAACGGTACCGATCGTGAAGATGACCGTATTCCTCATGGATTTCCAGAACACTTCATCCTGTACCATCCGTGTATAGTTGTCTGCTCCAATCCATTCGGAGCCCATCACGCTGTATTCCTGAAAGCTCATCAGAAAAGCGGACGCGACAGGGTAGAGCGTGAATATCAAGAACAACAGTACGGGAGCCAGAATGAATAAATACGCCCATCCATATTCTCGTATGTACCCCTTCATGGGGGGACGTGATGGCCGGGCTTGCGCCGGGGCAGTCTGCATTTGATTTCCTCCTTTGCGCACAGGTGAAGTATTTTCATGAAGCCTTTTTGAGCCTGGAGCGATTGGTTTAAAAAGGGAGTGCCCCGATCGTTCCTGCTAAGGACAACGGGACACCCCCTTATAACTTCAATTACTGTCCTAAAATTTGTTTGCCTTTGTCCTTGAAGTCTTGTGCGATCTGCTCCGGCGTCTTCTCGCCCGAGAACAGCGCTTGAATGTTCGGCTTCACCACTTGCTCCTTGAATTTCTTCTGGTTGCCCGAAGCATCCGCATCGAGATTCAAAGTCACCGGAATTTCCTTGAAGTTCGCGAAAATTTCCGCTGCTTTAATAGTAGATTCCGTCCCGAGCCCTTTGCCTTCATAAAACTCCGCTTGGGATTTGCGTACGAAAGGCAGCACCAGTTCATTCGCGGAATTACCGGCTTTCGCGCCGCTCAGTCCTTCCATGATCAGGAACGTATTCTTTGCATGCTCTTCGCCTTTATCCTTCTTCTGTTTGAACGCCACGTAGCCTTCGCCAAACATGGAGGTCTTGCGCTCAGCCCCGTCATTATGCGGAACCGGCAGCAGGACGAAGTCGATTTTCGCGCCTTGGACCGTACCGCTGTCAATATCCTTCGCGCGGTTCTGCAGCATCACGTCATAGTAAGGGATCGCCTTGGACACGATCGCGGCTTCCTCGGCATAGAACAGGTCCATCCGTTTCGCCGGCGTAATCGCGGCAGTCTCGGCAGGCAGATGTCCGGCTTTCATCAGATCGGACACGAACGTCATCGTATCCAGAATCCGCTCGTCATTCCATTGGAACTCGCCCTTGTCGTTCAGAACGTCAGGCATGCCGTTGCTGCGTGTCAGCATTTCCATGAAGTCCAGGGAAGTACCGTCCGTCACCAGCGCATACTGCGTATTGCCATTCGGAAGTTTCTTGGTCAGCTTCTCGGCAGCAGCCTTGAACTCGGTCCAAGTCCAGCCGTTCTCTTGAATAGCCTTCCAGTCGATGCCTGCTTCTTCGAGAATCTTCTTGTTGCCGCCCCAAGCCCAGAGGGATTGGTACAGCGGGAGACCATACTGCTTGCCCTGGATTTGACCCAGCTCAAGCGTTCCCGGCAGGTAGTCGTTCTTGATTTCATCCGTAATATAAGGGGTCAGTTCCAGTGCCAGGCCCGTATCCACATAAGCTCCATCCACCGCGTGGAAGTATAGGTCAGGCGGGTTGCCGGCATTCAAGGCGACGTCGAACTTCTTCGGGCCTTCAGCCCAGGAGAGCACTTCGGTTTGTACGGTAATATGCGGATATTTCTCCTTCAAATCCGCCACATGCTCTTTCAATTCATCTTCGTATTTACCATGTACCGGATAAGTCCAGACAACGACCGTGTCCTGCTTCGGCGCAGCTTCGCCGTTTCCTTCCGAAGCCGTTCCGCTTCCGCCTTCCGGTGCCTTCGCTCCGCCGGAACCGCCGCAAGCCGCGGTAAACACGAGCATCAAAGAAGCCAACAATGTAAGCCAACCTTTTTTCTTCATGTACTACTCCCCTTATCATTTATATATTTGTGGTTTCGCTATGAACTACAACCGCTTGATCGCTCGCCGGCTTTCATCCAGGTATTTCACTGAATTCTCGTAATTCCGGCTGGCGACGCCAAGATATAAAATATCGATAAGATTAAGCTGCGTAATACGAGAGGACATCGCGCCACTGCGAATCTCGTTCTCCGTCGAGGAGGTGTACAAAGGTATGTCGACCGATCGGCTCAAGGTAGAATCCCCGTATTTGGTAATGCCAATCGTCTTGCATCCCTTCTCCTTGGCAATGGCTGCTGCGCGGATCACCTCGTCCGTTTCACCGGAATAGGAAATGCATACGGCCGCATCATCCGGAGTCAGCAGCACCGCCGAGGTGAGCTGAACATGAGGGTCCGGAAAAGATATGCATACCTTATTGATCCGCAAAAATTTCTGTTGGGCATCCATCCCGATCAGATTGGAAGCCCCTACCCCAAACATGAAAATGCGCTTCGACTGATCGAGGGCCAGAACGGCCTCTTCCACCATCCCTTCCTCCATAATCTTCATCGTATCCCGAATCGATTGAATGTTATTGTTCGAGACGTTCTGTATAATTGCAGAAATGCTGTCATTGGGCCGGATATCCTGATATCCGGTGGCTAATGGCTCCTGCAAGTCTCCGGCTACCTTCAGTTTCAGATCCTGATAGCCTTTGAATCCCATCGTTTTGCACAGGCGCACAATCGCTGCCTGACTGGAGCCGCTTCGGACAGCAAGATCCGCCACCGACATTTGTATCATCTCTGCCGGCTCCTGCAAAATGAAGGCTGCAACCTTGCGCTCGGACGGATTTAATGAATCATACACCTCGCGCAATCGAACCAATCCGCCGTTCATTTCTTGCCCCCCTTTTCAAATCATCCTCTGATGGTCACTACTATGTAATATTACTTTACACATCTTGAATGAAAGCATGACTGGTATCGCTTTCACTATCAGTGGATTGAGTTTATTATAAATTGTATGAAATTATATTTCAATACATAATTCATGATTTAAAATTTTATTTTACAACACCTGGTTTTTCTCCTATACTGGATATAGAAAGCGAAGTGGTTCAATATGGAAATTTTTATCGGTGTCGATGGCGGCGGTACGAAGACCGAAGCAACCGCTATCAATAGCGCTGGAGAAGTGTTGTCCCGTTTTACCGGAGGTTCCACCAATCCTTACATTGTAACATTCGATAAAGCGATGGAGGAACTCCAAACCGTGTTGGATGAGCTCCTGTCCCCCCTTTTTAATAAGTCGTTTTTATTAACATCAATATGTCTTGGTATGTCAGGTATAAGTTCGGTTGAGGAGCGGCAGCGTGTACAATCTCACCTTCGTTCCTACTTCCGGCAGCGGCAGCTCTCGTTACGTATTTACATGCGTTCGGAAGCCGAAATTTCATTGATGGCGGTACTGGGGCGTCAGCATGGAATACTCGCAATCTCAGGAACAGGCTCCAATACCTACGGCATCACCCAATCGGGAGACATCCACCGCGTCGGTGGTTGGGGACATCTTCTCGGAGATGAAGGCAGCGGTTATCAGATCGGACTTCAGACTCTGAAATCCGTGATCAAGAGCCATGAAGGCATAACGCCCCCCACCCTCATGAGCAGCCTGATCGTTGCAGCCTACCCGATCCGGCATATTACCGACCTCAAATCTTACATTTACCAGCCCGCTATAACGAAACAGGATATCGCCTCCTTCGCCCGCTGCTGCATCGAGGCAGCCGACGCCGGCGATGAAACGGCACTACGCATTATCAGGCAGCAGGCCGAAGAGCTGGCCGATACCACTTGCGCGCTCATTCGACAGAACGCCGAATTCGCCGAGAGCGAGCTTGTGGGAATCGGCTCGATTTTCAAGCATTCACGATGGTTCCGAGAGACGTACACCCGCCTTATGCTTACACGTTACCCCCTGCTCCGTTTCCCTGAAGGAAACCGTGAGCGAACGCCCGCACAGGGCGGGGCCCTGTTGGCCTGCAAGCTATTTACTGACGGCGTCTCTGACTTGCTGTAGCTACCACATCATCAGTGCCCGTCCATATTCCAAGGCAAAAAAGGAGACCTGTCTCATGACGAATATTCTAAGTCAATTGACAACCGAACAGCCTCATGAAAATACCCAGAACATTGATCAGTTGAGCTCGGAACAAATCATGATCCTCATCAACAATGAGGATAGCCTGATCACCGATGCGATTCGCGAACTCATTCCTCTGATAGCCAGGGCGGCCGATCACGTCGTCGAAGCTTTCCAGAAGGGCGGCAGATTGTTTTACATCGGTGCGGGGACCAGCGGTCGCATCGGGATTCTGGACGCATCCGAGTGCCCGCCTACCTATGGAACGGACCCGTCCATGGTGCAGGGATTGATTGCCGGCGGCTTCAGGGCCGTCAAAGAGGCCATCGAAGGCGCTGAGGATAGCGAAGAGCTTGGCGAGCAGGATATCAATGAAAACGGTATCAACGAGAAGGACGTCGTTCTAGGCATCGCTGCAAGCGGACGCACGCCGTATGTCCTTGGCGCCATGAGACGCGCCAAGGAAAGAGGGGCCGTTGTTATCGGTCTGTGCAACAATTACGAATCGCCGATGCATCAGTATGCCGAATTCGTGATCGAAGCCGTCGTAGGCCCCGAGGTCATCATGGGCTCCACGCGCATGAAGGCCGGCACCTCTCAGAAGCTGATTCTGAACATGCTGACGACAACCGCCATGATTCGGATCGGCAAGGTTTACAAAAACCTGATGGTTGACCTTAACCCGTCGAACAATAAGCTGGTCCATCGCGCGAAGCGCATCATTACCCTGGCAACGGGAGCATCGGAGGAGGCCGTGGAGAAGGCATACCTTGAAGCCGGCGCCCATGTCAAAACCGCGATCGTGATGCTGCTTGCCAACGTCAGTGCCGCGGAAGCCTCCAAGCTTCTTGACGGTACCAGCGGGTTTGTGCGCAGCGCGATCGATATGAAAACAACGAAATAACATAACGTTTGCCAATATGCGAAGTTTCTGTCGTGAAATGTTAAACGGGATATCCCAGTTCCGGTCGATCTGGAGGATATCCCGTTTATTTGTTTGCCAGCCTTGGACCTTTATGTACGGATAGACGTCATCTTATTGATGGGCCGACGGGCTTCATCGTTCATGGATGCCCGCTTCTGCCCCATCGGATCGTTCGGCTTCAGCCCCATCGGATCGTTCGGCTTCAGCCCCTCGCGAAACCTGGACTTCTTGTAAACAACCGTGGATTCATCACTCCTTGTCCGATGCCCGGCCGACCTGTTGTTCGCTCCATTCCCACAGGCGCGCAGCCAGCTTTGGATCCCTTGCCTTCTCGGTCGTTTTGGCCGGTTTGCATTTGACGTAATATTCCCCTGTTACATGCTCCACTTCAGGGCTTGACGCCAAGTAAATCGCTGTCCGGGCTCCTTCGAGCGGGGTTAAGAAGAACGGACGAAGCAGCTTGTGGACGGCTTTGCCGAAGCCTGTATCCCGGTTCACGCCGATGCTGGTGCTGACGGCGCCGGGATGAAGCGCATTAACCGTTATCCTTGTCGGCTGCAGCCTACGGGCCAGCTCTTTGGTGAATAAGATGTTAGCCAGTTTGGACTGCGCGTAACCCTTGGCCACATTGAATCCCTTCCCAAGATTCGGATCATCGAAGTGGATGCTGCCCACCTTGTGCGCTCCGGAGGAAACGTTCACGACCCTCCCCTGCCTGGCACGCTGAAGGGGCTCCAGCAGCTCGTTCGTTAGCAAAAAATGCCCCAGATGGTTGACTCCGATCATCGCTTCGAATCCGTCCTTCGTCAGTTCCCGCTGAATGGTGACCACGCCGGCGTTATTCACCAGAACATCAAGCTGCTCGTATTTCGCCTTATATTCGGAAGCAAATGCCCTAATGCTGTCAAAAGACCCCAAATCCAGCGACATCAGCTCGATGTTCGAGCTGCCGCTCTCCTGCTGCGCCTGCCGAAGAGCCGCTTCGCCCCTGGCTTGACTACGGCAGGCCATAATCACGTGCGCTCCGCCTTTTGCCAGCTCCGACGTCGTTGCCAAGCCCATGCCGGAGTTGGCTCCCGTTACGATGACGATCTTTCCTGTCATGTCATTCATCCCGCTGACCTCCCGTTCGTATTCCTTCTACCATTGTAATAAAAAAACGTCTATCGACGTACTTTCTCAGAAGACAGACAAGCATTTAGCGGAAGTTTTTCTTGCGAGATAAGGCTGGTAATCCTCTGAAGTTTATACTTTCTTATCTCTAAAAAAAAAGTCCCGCCACCAACATCGATCTGGAGACGAGACTTCAATTACGTACTAAAGAAAGCTTATGCCAGGCTTATACGCCTCAAGCGCCGCCGTTCATGGCGAGTATGATCGCGGCCAGTCCGAAGCACAGGTTCAGCAGGCACAGAAATACCAGCGTCTGCTTCTGGTTGAGCCCCGTTGCCAGCAAACGATAATGGGCTTGGGAGGCATCGGCCTGATAGATCGGCTTGGATTGAAGCATTCGGCGGATGACCACGATGATATTATCGAAGATCGGCACGCCCAGCGCGAAGATGGGTACGAACAAGGACGCCAGGGTCGCACCCTTAAACGCGCCGTCCAGAGCAATGATCCCGAGGATGAACCCGAGGAAGGTAGCGCCGGCATCCCTCATGAACACTCTGGCCGGCGGCTTGTTATACCTTAAATATCCCAGCGCGGCTCCTACGAGTATGACCGCGAGCAAGGCGGATTCGCCTCGGCCCATCGTCATCGCGACAACAAACAGCGTTCCTCCCGATATGGCGGAGAGCCCTCCTGCCAGCCCGTCGATGCCGTCCGAGAAGTTAATCACCGTCGTAACGCCGAAGATCCACAGAATCGTTAAGATCAGCTGCAGCCATTCCGGCAAGTTAATATAGTGACCCGTAAACGGATTGTTGAATCCTTCGAACGCGATGCCATAGCTGTATACTACGACGGCTGCGCTGACCTGTACAATGAGCTTCGGCAGCGAAGCCAGCTCCTTGCCCTGGGACTTATACCAATCGTCCACGAGGCCGATCCCAAGAATCAACGCGCTACCGATAAAGATACCTACCGCTTCCCTTGAGATGGTACCTGTAAGCGCAAAATAAGTGATGAAAAATCCGATGAATATGGCGACTCCCGCTGTCAGCGGTATCGGCTCGCGGTGTATTTTCCGCTCGCTGTCCGGCCTTGGCTTGTCCACAAAATCAATCTTGATCGCAAGTTTGCGAAATGGCGGAATCAATACCAACACCAGCACCATGGATATGACAAACGCTGCAAAATAGAGCATGGTTTCCTCCCAATGAATGATGAATAATGGAGAACATTGCAATCTAAGTATATGACTTATAGCGAATCCTATCAACCTATCAAAAAGAAAAAGACCGCCGCATCCGTAGAAATTCTACTTAGCAGCAGCCCCTCCGGACTCATCGGTTAAGACTCCTTCTTCACCGCAAGCCCAATGATCATTACGATAAGTGCCAGCAAAGCAATCAACTGATCGATGGTCATGGCCAAAAGCCTCCTTGAATGGCAGGATGGCTCTTGCCGGACTACGCATCTCCCTCTCCCGTTAAATGCCTTACGTTTTCCCCATTACCATCCTATGAGGGTTCAACCCCCGTTTATGACGATAACCGCCAAAAAACCTGCCCCGTTCAGATAACTTTCCAGGGCAGGTTTGCATCTCGCGCAGGCAAGGGGAAGAGGCAGCGCACGGGGTACGAGGCACTCATTCAGGACAGCGCGAGGCACTCATTTCAAACAGCGCCAGCGTTCAGGTTATGGCTCGCTTCGGATCGGGATTCACCTTATTCCGTCACGATGTCATAGATCAATACAGGCGCATCCGCATGATCAGCGATTCGAATGCTTTCATACAGCTTCTGCTTCACGTCGTCCACGTTCTCGCGGTTGGCATGGATCGTGACAAGGGAATCGCCTTTCTTCACGGTATCGCCGACCTTCTTGTTCAGCATCAGGCCAACCGCCAAATCAATTTCGGATTCCTTCGTCGCGCGGCCGGCCCCGAGCAGCATCGCCGCCGTACCGATCTCATCTGCTACCAGCTCGGCGACAACGCCGTCCTGCTGCGCGGGAAGCTCAATGAGATACTGTGCCTTCGGCAGACGGTCCGGATGATCCACCACGGACGGATCTCCGCCCTGGTTCTGGATGAATTCCTTGAACTTCTCCAGTGCCTTGCCGTTGCGAATCACCTCTTTTAGCTTCTCTTCGGCATCTTCGAGCGAGTCCGCCTTCCGGGCCAGGTACACCATCTGTCTGCCCAGCGCCAGGCACAGCTCTTCCAGATCCTTCGGACCCTCGCCGCGAAGCGCATCGATCGCCTCCTGCACTTCCAGCGAGTTGCCGATCGCGGCCCCAAGCGGTTGGCTCATATCGGAAATGACCGCCATCGTTTTGCGGCCGACGTTGTTGCCGATGCTGACCATGGCGTGTGCCAATTCCTTGGCATCCTCCACCGTTTTCATGAACGCGCCTGCGCCGGTTTTAACGTCCAGCACAATCGCATCCGAACCGGCGGCAATCTTCTTGCTCATGATGGAGCTTGCAATCAGCGGAATGGAATTGACGGTGGCCGTCACATCCCGGAGCGCGTACAGTTTTTTGTCCGCCGGCGTGAGGTTTCCGGTTTGGCCGATGACGGCGATTTTATGTTGATTCACAAGGTTCACAAATTCGTCTTTGCTGATCTCCACATGGAAGCCTTCGATGGATTCCAGCTTGTCGATCGTTCCTCCGGTATGGCCGAGGCCTCGTCCCGACATCTTCGCTACCGGAATATCCAGAGCCGCTACGAGCGGAGCCAGCACCAGCGTCGTCGTGTCGCCTACGCCCCCGGTGGAATGCTTATCGACCTTGATTCCCTCAATTGCGGACAGATCAATCGTTTCGCCGGAGTTTACCATCGCCATCGTCAAGTCCGCCCGCTCCCGGTCGGACATGTCCTGGAAATAAATCGCCATGTTCATGGCGCTCACCTGATAGTCGGGAATGTCTCCCTTGGTATATCCGTCGATAAAGAAATTGATCTCTTCTGTTGTCAGTTCCTTGCCGTCGCGTTTCTTCGCAATTAAATCAACCATTCTCATCGTACATTCTCCTCACTGTTTGCGATGATTGTATTTCTTCCACGGGAATCACTACAAATACGGACCGTTCTTCCGAT
>NZ_AEXS01000023.1:0-507 GCF_000204455.1 Paenibacillus sp. HGF5
AATCACCGATACGCGAGCGAACGTGAAGCGACTGCTGCTGCAAAACGTCTGCGACCTGAGCAACAACATGAATGGTCTTCGGTTTCCGTGTTTCGTAAAGTCTGGAAACGCGGAAGTCAGCGCCCTGCACCATTATGTTCCGGATCTGCATCGCAGGATGCTGCTGGCTACCCTGTGGAACACCTACATCTGTATTAACGAAGCGCTGGCATTGACCCTGAGTGATTTTTCTCTGGTCCCGCCGCATCCATACCGCCAGTTGTTTACCCTCACAACGTTCCAGTAACCGGGCATGTTCATCATCAGTAACCCGTATCGTGAGCATCCTCTCTCGTTTCATCGGTATCATTACCCCCATGAACAGAAATCCCCCTTACACGGAGGCATCAGTGACCAAACAGGAAAAAACCGCCCTTAACATGGCCCGCTTTATCAGAAGCCAGACATTAACGCTTCTGGAGAAACTCAACGAGCTGGACGCGGATGAACAGGCAGACATCTGTGAAT